>CAZMYK010000353.1:0-4991 GCA_964570435.1 uncultured Saprospiraceae bacterium
CGTTATTCACTTGCACCACTGATCACAATTACAAATAAGTGAGGAAAATTATAGCACTTAGTTTATTGTGCATTTTTAGCGTCGAGGTAGATGCACAAAATTGGAATCTGCAAAGAAATCAATTCATAGCAACAAACATTGGTATCAATGCAATTGCTGGCGGCACTGGTGCATTACTTAACAAACGGAAGGGACAGAAACCCTTAAAAGTATTCTTAAAAGGGATGGCTCAAGGTAGTCTTGGTGGTTCATTTCAAGTTCTTGGAAAAAGTCTGACCTACCAAATTACTGCGCAAGAAAATCTATCCTATGCTTGGGCTGCCAGAATCACGAACGCGATTGGCAATTCGATCACCCAAAATGCTGCGAACAATATCAACTTTTGGGAAAGATGGCATTTTAACTTAGGCGCTGTTAGATTGGACTATGAAGTAAAAGGTAATAAATTTCAGGCAAGGTTTTTTCCTTCCTCGCTGTATGGGATTGTCTTGGTTGGCAAGCAGGCCAAGCTTAAATTGAAGCCTTCGCTGCAAACCGGCATATTGGTGTTTGAGAGCGAAAACAACCTTTCCTTCTTGGGTCTTAGTTCAATTGCGACGGCTCAAGTTTCATCTATAGGTATTCGTGAAGATCTTCAAGGGTCAGAATACTACGCAATTATGGCACATGAAACCATGCATATTCTCCAATATGACAACATGGTCTATATGAACCCATATTTCCAGAGACTAGATACCAATTGGAAGAATAAGTCAAAAATTTACAATACGCTAAGCAAGTACATTTACTTCGATTTAAATGGGCCCACCTTATTAGGTGCTTATCTAAGCCAAATAAAGCAACCATGGGAATGTCGCCATCTCGAAAGAGAAGCAGACTTTTTTTCTAGATGGATTGTCTGGCCAAAATGCCATTGATATCGATCTCGGATACATCCTCGAGGCCATTTGGTATCTTCTAGAGAATTCACCAATCCTAGTCTTGCAATAATCGGCTAGATACTCGTGCGCTGGTTAAAAGACGAGTTTTTTCATTGATGTACAACTTTAGCAGTAATCACCAATATAGACAGATTCGAGTTGTAGGCTTGTAAAAAGAAATCTTTCAAACTGCAATTCCTGGATCCTAGGCCAACAATTTGAAGTACAATAGCTAGACTTCTAGAACTTTGATTAGGCTAAGCTCCTATGGTAGGGAATCTTAGTACGCCTCAGGATGGAAGAATCCAAAGTCATTTCCTTCTTCTTCAAGAATTGTGGAGACCCTTCCTGTTTCTACTTCGACACACTTAATACGAAAAGGTGAGCGAAGAAAATTGATGCTATGGAAAAAGATGTATTTACCGTCCGTCGACCAACACATACTGCCGCCATTAGCTGCACTGTCGTCTAGAAGTGTCCGCACTGTATTCGTGATGGTGTTGTATATTTTGAGGTCAACATTTGTGTAAAGCGAGTTTCCCGCGGAGAAAACGATCTGCATGTTATCCGGAGAAAAGTCTGGGTCGTGGTCCCTTGTGTCGTTGTCCGTCAATGAAACAATATTGCTAACAGTGTTATTCATTGCATCATAGTCACCCTCTTGCAGTTCAAGCTTTGTAAAATCTACAATTAGGTTGTTGTCTTTGAAGCCCATGAAGACGACCTTCTCATTATCGATGGAAAAATTGCAATCGATTGCCCAGTAATCTGAAAGTACCTTGGGATCAGTACCGTCGCTATTAGTTGTTACTAGGCGCCACTGAAAACCAGCTCCAGTTTGAATCTCAGCACACATCAAGATCTTGGATCCGTCCTTATTCCACCTGCAAACACCTTGCGCATTCCAATCATATTGGTTTTTTGCAATGAGCAAGTCCAGGTTACTGCCATCGATGTCAGCTATCATCAAGTCCGCTTCTTGGTAGTCATCATGATTCTTATCTGGGTTGGTAGGAGTGCGGTAGACCAATATCTTTGACTTATCGGGACTGACCTTCGGCCACCAAAAGTCGTATTCAGGGTCACTGATGAGCAAAGTTTGCTCTCCATTTTGAAGTTTATAGAGTTCATTGTGACCATTTGGATTCTTGGAAAAGAGGATTACATCCTCGACCAGGTGGTCACTCTCAGACTCTGGAGCCGTCTTCACGCAAGCTGCTAGGTGAAAGATGATTACTGCGATCAATATAGAATTTAGGTACCGATTACCCATAAGTAAGGCTGCATTTCATTGGCATAAAGTTAAGCTTAAGTGTGGAGATTGTCAACAAGAATCGGATCTGCCTCACAAGAACTTATCATAGACCATGGATCGGCAAATTCTGGGGCCTTGCTGATTAGTGCAGTGAAGCTACTTAGGACTTCAATAAGAATGCTTAATTTCGAACTTCATACAAGTTTTAAGAGTTAGATGATAGGACCAGATAAGAATACAAAGTTCCCGCTAGAGCACTATGACAGGCTGTGCTTTTTGAAAAATGTGGTAAAGAATCCCAATATCATTGTTGGTGATTATACCTACTATGATGACTTTGAAAATGTAGAGAACTTCGAAAAAAATGTCAAGTACTTGTTCGATTTTGTTGGTGATAAACTATACATCGGGAAATTCTGTATGATTGCTTCTGACGTCAAGTTCATCATGAACGGAGCCAACCATCTTACTGATAGCTTATCTACCTATCCATTTGCAATTTTTGGGAGTGGCTGGGAAAAGGCAATGGAAGGGAGGAGCTATCCTGCCAAGGGCGATGTCCGTGTTGGAAATGATGTTTGGATCGGTTACAATGCGACAATTATGGCTGGTGTCACAATAGGGGATGGGGCCATCATTGCCGCGAATGCTACAGTTGTGAAAGACGTGGATGCCTATTCGATTGTTGGAGGAAATCCCGCCTATGAAATTAGAAAGCGTTTTTCTTCAGAAGACATTGCACGACTTCTAGAAATCAAGTGGTGGGATTGGGAGGTCGATCGAATCACTAGGAATGTGCATCTGCTAACTGGAAAAGACTTGGATGTCCTTGTGGACTAGTCAGTAGTCATATGAAAGTACTCCTGTATATTCTTATACTATTTTTCGTTCTTGCATGCAGTTCGAGGCAGCCATCAGAAGCATTATTAAAAGAAGAAGTGGAGGAGGGGCTAGATAAGTCAAGTAACTTGCCGAGCAATTCGAACATTGAAGTGACTCACCACATATTCATAATGGCTGTGATTAATGATAGCATTCATGCCGAATTATTGTTTGATACTGGGGCCAATGAATTGATTTTAGATGAGAAATTCTTAACGGAAAATTTGGGATCTGCAGCTCCCCTTGGTACCAGTGCAAAGTTCACTTATGGTGTGGGAGTAGGTCGCCTTAGAACCGCGACGTTTTCACAAGGACTGAAACTTGGTTTTGATAATCAGGATTTTCCAATCTCTGAAACTAGAATCATGCCTTTGGATTCAATGTTCGCGGAGGTGATAGATCACCGAATTGATGGGATAGTTGGATATGACCTATTTAAGAATTTTCTCGTAGATATTGATTTTGACAGTTTGAGAATGGACCTACGGACAATTAAGAATTTCCAAATCGATAGCTCTTTTCAAAAAATATCCTATGTAAGACGAAATCGAAAACCGCTGGTGAGGATGGAATTGCAAGTTGGTGCCGAGGAAATTCTAGCTGATGTGCTTTTCGACACTGGTTCAGCACTTGGACTGTCACTTACGAATACTAAGAGCAGTAGTCATGAACTTTTTGCAAAAGTGGATTCGCTAAAATGTGAACAGCAATTTACTTCAGGACTAGGAGGAAAGAGTGAGTCTTGTTATGGATTACTAGATGGGATGAAAATAGGTGATAGCATTTTGGTGAACAACAGAGGAGTTGAGCTGTCGAAGGATGATAAAGGTGCTCTAGGTTTACATACAATGTATGATGGAATTTTAGGATTAGAGGTCATCAAAGAATTTAATGTGAAAATCGACCAAGGAGAAGGTTTTATTTATCTAAATAGAAGAGATTGGAAGAAGAGGTAGAAGGACTTAAAATTTTAGTCGAAGGCGCTGGAAAGTTTTCAGAGGAAGAGGGCATCCTCCTTCAAAGTGCAGTCGTGCTTAGGCAATGTGAGAAAGGCGAGAAACTGCTTGTGGCAGGTGAGATTTGCTCTTCAATCTACTTTCTTCTCCATGGCAGTTTTATCCAGTATGGCTTCGATTCCGAAATGAATAGGAATGTCATAGACCTAAGCGTCGATCATGATTGGCTGATGAACTATCGAAGTTTTAGTTCTAGGAATCCGTCACTATATACGATAGAGGCTTATGAAAATAGTACAGTCTACGAGCTTACCATGGAATCTATTCACCAGCTAATTTCGACTTCGCCATCATTCTTTCAATTGGGGTCCATACTAGAATCTTCGACCTCGAGGGTGGACTTCTTCGATAACAAGAGCACACCTGATGAACGCTATGAATGGGTGCTCCATCACAGGCCATTGCTAATACAGAAATTCCCCCAGACCCTTATCGCTTCTTACCTGAAGATGTCGCCAGAGACCTTTAGTCGAGTTAGAAAAAGGTTTTCATCCCATTCAAGTCGTTCTTGATTTCGATCAAGGGTCAGATTCGATCCTTATTTGGATATTTGTCGACGATAAATGGATTAGTCTTTGAGAAGTTCCGTCTTAAATCGTGGGTAGTTAATGTAGAGGCTTTCTATTTTCGTGATAATTTGTCTATAATCAAGCAAGAATGAGAGAAAAAATTCTGAGTGCATACAACCGAATCGCGGAAAATTATGACCGACTTATTGACCACAAACCTCACAATGCTTACTATGATCGACCGAATACTCTGGCCTTACTCGAGGAGGTAGAGGGCAAGTCCATCCTTGATGCGGCATGTGGTCCTGGAAAATATGCTGAGATCCTTCTTAGTCAGGGAGCCAAGGTAGTTGGATTTGACCTAAGCAAGGAAATGATTAAGTATGCAATACGGCGAAACGAAGGGAAG
>CAZMYK010000354.1:0-4975 GCA_964570435.1 uncultured Saprospiraceae bacterium
AGGCACCCTCGTAGGTCCTGATGCCCCGTTCGCATAGCATGATTCTTTCATTACCATTTGAAAATATGTACTCGGCTGCCTGCAGTAGTTCGTCTATTGTTCCACTGATACCTCTCTTAAGTAGGACAGGTTTGTCTACCCTTCCCAATTCATCTAGGAGGTTAAAATTCTGTGAATTTCTTGCACCAACTTGGAAGATATCGATATAGTCCAGCATAGGTTCGATCTGTGAGACTTGCATCACTTCGGTCACAATCTTGATACCTTGAGATCGACAAGCCTTATACCACATCTTCAAGCCTTCTTGTCCCAATCCACGAAAACTGTAGGGAGAACTTCTTGGTTTGTAGACACCGCCTCGCATTATTTTGACACCATTCTTGACTAGGTGGGCGACCGTAGATTCGATTTGCTCTTCTGATTCTATCGAGCATGGACCGGCCATAATTTGAAAATTGCCGTTGCCAATAGCCAAGCCATCTCCAAGGTCAATTTGCGTTTTTCCAACCTTCCACTTCGAAGAGACCAACTTATAGGCATCGGAGACCCGGTGAATATCCTTGATACCTGACATCGAACCTATACTTCTTATATCGAAGTCCTTTTTTCCAATGGCAATGATATAGTTGCCATACTGAGTTTTTATGTCAGTGCCCTTGTATCCTATCTTACCGATTTGACCTTTGATTTGCTCTAGGTCTGCTTTACTGCAATCTTTTTCTATCTGTATGATCATTTTCTTATACTTTTTATGAACTCAGCTACCTTCTCTTCAGTCTCTCCTTCCTCTGCCATCGCCTTGATAAAGGCGCTGCCTATTATTGCACCCTGTGCCCGTTCGCACGCCTCATCAAATGTTTCCTTACTTGAAATTCCAAAACCGATCATCTTTGGGGTAGCTAATTCCATATCCTTAATTCTTTCGAAGTAGGCTACTTGCTCTTCACTAATACCAGTCTTTGCACCAGTAATAGCATTGCTAGACACTTGATAAAGAAAGGGGTGGCTGAGTTTGTCAGCCTCCCGTATTCTTTCCTCACCACTTTGAGGGCTGATGAGGAAAGAAAGTCCCAAGCCATGCTGGTCAAAAATTGCCTTGTATTCGCTTTCATAGATATCCATGGGCAAGTCGGGGATAATCAAGGAATCAATCCCAGCATCCACGCATGATGTGCAAAACTTTTGTAAACCATATTGCATTAACTGGTTTAAATATCCCATATAGACAAAGGGCATGGAAACTTCTTTCCTAGCTTCCTTGATTTGCTCAAACAAGAGCTCTAACCTCATCCCATTAGCAATTGCTCGCTGGCCACTTTGTTGGATAGTGGTACCATCGGCAAGAGGGTCTGAATAAGGCATGCCTATTTCTACAAAATCAACACCGTTGCTTTCGAGCGCCTTTAGTGTAGGCACGGTGTCGTCCAGATTAGGATATCCTGCAGTAAGGTAGATGCTGAGTAATTTCTTACCGGAATCAAATAGCTCGTCAAATTTCTTATTCATAGTCGTCCATGTATTTCATAAATGTTGCTAAATCCTTGTCCCCTCTTCCTGAAAGGTTGAGGACAACGACATCATCCCTTTCGAATTGATATTGCTCGAGAATGGTAAGGGCATGTGCCGTCTCGAGGGCTGGAATAATGCCTTCCAGTCTACTTAGCATGAAGGAAGCATCCACAGCTTCCTTGTCTGTGATCGGAAATGATCTTGCCCTTCCCGACTTTATTAGGTGGGCATGTAGTGGCCCTATTCCGGGGTAGTCTAGTCCAGCAGAGATTGAATGCGGTTCTATTATTTGGCCATCTTCAGTTTGCATCAATAAGGTCCTACTACCATGAATAATTCCCTCGCTTCCCAAGACTGAGGTAGCGGCGGACTTGTCTGTGTCGACACCATGTCCTGCTGCTTCAGCCATAAATAGTTGAACGCGCTTGTCGTCCAAGTAGTGATAGAAAGTCCCTGCTGCATTACTGCCGCCACCAACGCAGGCAATCAAGTAGTCAGGGTGCTCTCTGCCTACTTGTGTCAGCAATTGTTCCTTGATCTCTTTCGAAATGACGGACTGAAATCTTGCAACCATGTCAGGGTAGGGGTGGGGTCCGACAACTGATCCTATGATGTAAAAGGTATCTTTAGGATTTCCGATCCAATCTCGGATGGCCTCGTTTGTAGCATCTTTGAGTGTCCTACTACCAGATCTTGCAGGCCTAACTTCTGCTCCTAGCATCTTCATTCGTGCTACATTAGGAGCCTGACGAGCGATGTCAACTTCTCCCATATAAACAATACACTCAAGTCCCTTCAGAGCGCAGACTGTAGCAGTTGCAACACCATGTTGCCCAGCACCGGTTTCGGCTATAATCCTCTTTTTTCCCATTCTTTCAGCGAGAAGAATTTGGCCAATAGTGTTATTAACCTTGTGCGCTCCAGTATGATTAAGGTCCTCTCTCTTTAAGTAGATATTCGTACCGTACTTGTCTGAAAGTTTCTCGGCGTAATATAAGGGAGTAGGTCTGCCTACATAATGTTCTAGCAAGTCATCAAATTCAGATTTGAATTCAGGTGTGCTTGATATTTCTAGGTACTTGGTTCTAAGTTCTTCGACATTAGGGTACAACATTTCTGGAATGAAGGCACCTCCAAATTCACCATAAAATCCTTTTTTGTCTACTGCGTACTGCATTTTAAGTAACTTGTAAATGATCTAATATTTTCTATATTCTTTAGTCCGGGTTTGACTTCAAAACCACTATTGATGTCTATTCCAATAAACTTGTGGTGTTCAAAACTAAGTATTTTGTCGACGTCTCCAGGTCCTATTCCCCCGCTTAACAGGAATGGGGTCTCATAGCGGTATTTTTTAAGAAGCTCCCAATCGTATTGGATCCCATTGCCACCATATTCTTTTCCTCTAGCATCAAAAAGTAAGAGGTCGCAAGTCTGGTAGTGGAATGTCTTACCAAAATCAAATTGGTCATCTACCTTAAAAACCTTGATTACCTTAGTATGTTCTTGCACTGCAGCGCAATATTTGGGATCTTCGTCCCCATGTAATTGGACATATGCAAGCTTATACGCTCGGATGGTATCTACTACGAAATCTAAATCCTCATTTACAAAAACACCTACCTTTTTGACATCTTCAGGGATGGCTTGAAAAACTTCTTGCCTGTTTTCTACGCTGATGAATCGCTTAGATCGTTCATAAAAGATGAAACCCATCATTCTAATGCCAGCATCGTAGAGTTCTTTGATGTTGTGCTGATCCCGCATACCACAAACCTTAATTTTCATATTATCAGCTTATGATTGAACTAGCTTCCATTTCATTAATGAATTTCGCACACTTCTTTCCTGGATCTGCTCCTGACATGAAGTACTCTCCAATTAAGAACCCTTGATATCCTTTGTCCTTAAGAATATTAACTACTGAAGGATCATTGATGCCACTTTCACTAATCTTAACTGCACCTTTAGGTAGCTTATCGAAGATCTCCAAAGAATACCTGTAATCGGTTACAAAGGTCTTGAGATTTCTGTTATTTACACCGATCAGGTCCATCCTATCGACATATTTAGAAATCTCATCCTGATCATGTACCTCAAATAGAATTTCTAGTCCAAGCTCCTTTGCAAGATTTGTGAATCTGTCTAATTCCTCTTTGTTTAAAATGCTCGCAATCAGCAGGATAGCATCTGCACCGATGGACTTAGCCTCTATGATCTGGTATTCACTAAGTACAAAGTCCTTTCTTAGTATTGGGCAATAATTGTACTTTCGGACGGTCTTTAGGTCTTCGTTTGATCCTCCAAAGAACTCCTTATCAGTAAGGACAGAAATCGCTGAAGCCCCTCCCTGCATATAAGAAATGCTGACCTTTTCAGGGGATGCATACAAATTAATGCCGCCTTTGGAAGGAGATCGACGTTTGAATTCCGCGATAATTCCTGACTTTTCAGATCGTAAAACATATTCTTTCAATGATATGCAAGGAGATTCGAAGTAAATGCTTTGCTCTAAGAGCTTAGTGGGATAAAGTCCTTGATTATGCTCCACCTGTTTTTTCTTACTCTTCACAATGGTCTCTAGTATACTCATCTTAGTAATTAATTGAATTTATGAGGTCTTGTAGATTTTCTTTGGCTTTTCCTGACAGCAGAGATTCACTTGCTTCGGCCTTGCAATCTTGAAGGCTTTTAGTCCTGTCGAACGCTTGGATTCCGAGTGAGGCATTTACCAAGACTACTGCATTTTGCTGCTTGCTTCCCCTACCTTCAAGGATCTCAGAAAATACGTCAATTGCTTTTTCAAGCGTGTCAGCACCATAGATGGATTCTGGCAATTGCCTTTCATATCCTAGGTCACTAGGCTCGAGCAAGAACTCACCCTCTTCGGAAACAATTTTACTTGTGCCAGTTAGAGAAATTTCATCATATCCATCCAAGGAATGTATGATAGAGTAGGTCATTTCTTCTTCCTCCATGATGTACTTGTAGAACGGCATTAGCTCTAGGGAATAGACTCCCGCGATTTGTTTACGAGGGCGTGCAGGATTTACAAGTGGACCCATCATGTTAAAAAATGTCTTTACTCCCAGACCTCTGCGGACCGGCCCCAGTGGTTTTAATGCAGAATGAAATAAGGGTGCGTGCATGAAGGTGAGATTAAATTTTTCCAATTGCTCGGCCACAATTTCTGCCTCACTTGTAAACTTATAACCTAGCCCTTGGACCACATTCGATGACCCACAAACAGATGATATCGCTCCATTGCCGTGTTTTGCTACCTTATAACCAGCCCCAGCTACTACAACAGATGCCAAGGTAGATATATTGAAGGTGTTCTTCCCATCTCCACCTGTCCCGCACATATCAATGGTAGTCGACCTATCGTAGGGAACCTGAATCATTAAACTGAGAAGCGCCTCCCTAAATCCAGCAAACTCTTCTATGCTGATTGGTCGCATTCGAA
>CAZMYK010000355.1:0-4957 GCA_964570435.1 uncultured Saprospiraceae bacterium
AATATTAGTAGCTCAACGATTATCGGTCTTTCTGGTGCTGCCTACTCTACAGGTATCGTGAACTCAGTCTACGAATGGATGTCGGGCCTGCCACTAATCGTTGCAGCCTTAATTTTTGTGCCGCTCTACCTTAAGAACAGGATCACTACTATTCCGGAATTCCTAGCAAAGCGTTTTGATCGGAGATCGCAACTCTTCTTTTCAGCAGTTTCTATAATCAGCACGATTCTAATAGAAACTGCAGGAGGACTGTATGCTGGATCCTTGGTCTTGCAGACCTTCTTTCCCGATTTTGAACTTTGGCAAATGGCCTTTTTTCTAGCCCTGATCGCTGGCCTATATACAGCCTTCGGTGGGCTTAAGGCTGTAGTGATCACAGATTCAATTCAGTCTATAATTCTGATCTTTGGCTGTACAGTGATGACACTGATTCTCTACGGAAAATTGGATTATTCTTGGTCCAACTTGCTATCAAGCGTCCCAGATGGGCACTTTTCTGTAGTACGGCCTCTAGATGATGAAGGAATACCTTGGCCTGGTCTCATACTTGGCGTGCCCTTTTTGGGCTTTTGGTATTGGTCTACGAACCAATACATCGTTCAGAGGGTCTTAGGAGCCAAGTCAATAAACCATGCACGCTGGGGGATCATCTTGGCGGGATTTATGAAAATCATTCCACTCTTCATTATGGTCTTTACAGGGGCAATGGCCCTTAGTCTTTATCCAGGAATGGAAGAATCAGATAAGGTCTTCCCCTTTCTAGTTACTGAAGTTCTTCCGATCGGTATGGTAGGTCTGGTCATGGCGGGCCTAGTTTCAGCAATTATGTCTAGTGTAGATTCAGCACTGAATTCGTCCTCCACATTAGTAGTAATAGACTTTATAAAGCCTAATAGGCCGAACATCACTCCAGCTCAAACGGCAACATACGGGAGGATTACCACCTTCGTATTAATGGTCATCGCTGCCTTATGGGCTCCTCAAATTCAGCACTTCCAAGGACTTTGGTCCTATCTTCAGCAGATGTTTTCCATTATGGTTCCTCCCATTGCAGTCATCTTTTTAGTGGGTGTTTTTTACAAAAGAGGAAATGGTGACGGTGCTTTCTGGACCTTGGTCTTGGGTACTTCTTCCGGGATATTGACCTTCATCTTGGGGGAATATGGGTTTTGGCCACTACATTATACAATTACAGTCGGATTCAATGTTGCGATTAGTACGATTGTTTTCCTTGCTGTAAGCAAACTGACTCCAGCGCCGTCGCAATCTCAACTAGACATGCTTACCTTTGATAGAAGTTTTGTCAATGAAGGTACTGAGGGACTACCCTGGTATGCCAATTATAAGTATCAGATGGTCCTCCTTGCGATTGTGATCTTTGGTCTATTAATCTGGCTTTGGTAATAGGTGAGGTTTAGTTCTAGTTTTAAAGGGATGTTTAGTTTAGAGAACAACTAACAATTGAAGAATAAAGGAAATTAAAGATGGATTATAGAAGTAAAATAGGGACGAAGGAGCAGCCATTGCAACTAAAAACGCCACCACTTAGTTCTGAATTCACGATGCATGTTGCAGAAAAGAAGGGTGTCGATATATTAGTGTGTACGGTCAAAAGTACAATCCTGCACTACGATCTGAGGATCATCAGCGACTTGCATCAGATGTTGAAAGACAATGGGGACTGGATTTTGCTTGGAAGCAAGGACGAGAAAGTTCCTACCAAGGAAGGAACAGTCGAACATTGGGGCAGGTCTGAGGAAAATCCTATTGGAGGTTGGTACGGACTTAAGAAGAACTTTCGAGGCAGAGTAGGTATGTACATTCCGCCCTTAATGGAGGCCCTAGGTCTTGCAGAGGTAGAACACAATAAGAGAAATAATAGAATGAGGGCGATCTAGATTTTTAACAATGAATGACTACTGACAAGCCTTTCTACATTAGGGTGTTCACTACCACCCTTCGGCTCTATGGTAATATTGAGCGAGGTGGCATTTTCTAGGTAATTGAGCTCTATTGGCCCTTTCTCTCGTGGAATCAAGCCTGCATTGATCATTTTTCCATCAACATCAGCCCAAATCTGGAAGCAGTGATTTTTATCCAACTCACCGTGTGTATTGATATAAAGAATGGCCTTTGCAGCAGTACTGTTCCAAAATGCGGTGGAGTTAAATTCTGGGCTAAGTTCATTTCCAGTTAATAAGATTCGCTCAGTCTTGCTGTGGCCAGAAAGAGCCAACTTCTCTTCTAACAGATTGACTTCTGCTAGGGCATCCTCTAATTGACTTTCAGCCATATTCTTTTGGGCATAGATCTCCATATTTGACCTGGATAGATTCTCTTTCTGATTATAGATTGCAATCGTGCTGATGAGCCCTATTACTGCTGCAGCCCAAGGGATATATAGTGGTAGCCTCCTACTTTTCTTTCTTAACTTAGACTTGACATCATAGTCCGACTCATCTTCCAGACAGGAAATGATGGCTTCCTTCAAACCCTTTGGAGCATCTACTGATAGCTTATGTGACATTTTTTCGATGTGCTCCTGTAAGTGATCATACTCAGCCTTAACCTCGGGGTAATTATCGATGAAGTATTCCACCTTTTCTATCTGCTCTGAATCACAGGTGCCCATGAGGTATTCCTCTAACAAGCCACTTTCTAGAAATGCTTTTACATTGTCCTTCATGCAGAAATATTTAAGAACAACAATAGCATTGGAATGTAAATCTTGCGTAGGGCAGCTAGTCCCAGCCTAACCCTGCTCTTTACTGTGCCCAGAGGGATCTCAAGCGCTTCACTTGTTTCGCACTGTGTGAAACCCTCCATATATATTTTTTCTAAGACCCTCCTAAATTTCACATCAATCTTGTTCAAGTGGAAGGCTAGATCTAGTGTTTCTGGATTCATTTCTAGATACTTTGACTTACCTACGTTTCTGGAGCTAATTTGGATCTTATGGTCTTTAGAATTCTGCATTTTTCTTAATTGGTCGATTGCAGAGTTTCTGAAAATTCTGAGTAACCAAGTGAAGAGTCTAGCCTTTTTTGGATCATATCTATCAATGTTTCTCCATACCTTAATAAAACTTTCTTGCATAATATCTCGAGCAATAGCTTCTTCTTTGACGATTCTGATTACAATACCATATAAGGCATCACTATAATGGTCATAGAGTAAAGAAATTGCTTCCTTGTCCTTGGCTTTCATTAGTTCTGTGATCCTTTTTTCTATTGCTTCCAATTTTTTTTCTTGGTCTTTGATCCGAATTGAATTTTGATACGTAGGTATGCTCGAAAAATGATTTATTAACAATTCAAAATTTCGATTATGTATTCAAGAACAGTATTTTTTGCATTATGTTTAGCATTGTTTTCATTTCAATTAAATGGACAATGTTCATCCTCTCACAAGAAGTCCAATAAGCACGCACGTACCATTTCATATCAGCATGCTTCTGACATTGTTGATATTGCAGCTTCAGACGACAACTTTGGAACACTGGTGGCAGCAGTTAAGGCAGCGAGTTTAGTGGAGACCTTGAAGGGGAATGGACCATTTACAGTTTTCGCACCAACAAATGCGGCCTTTTCCAAATTACCAGCAGGTACGGTAGAAAGTCTTTTGAAGCCGGATTCTAAAGACATGCTTACGAAGGTCTTAACTTACCACGTGGTTTCAGGTGAATTCTACGCGAAAGACATCATCAATGCGATCACCAGTGCAGGTGGTAGTTTCACTGTAAAGACAGTTTCCGGTGACGAGTTAACTGCCCGCCTTGTGAATGGTAGTGTGATATTAGAGGATGAGAATGGTGGAGCGATTGCAGTCACGGCCACCGATGTAAAGGCTTCTAATGGGGTTGTCCATGTTGTTGATTCCGTGCTTCTTCCTAAGTAGCTTTCAGCAGCCACAATTAATTAAAAATGCAATGTCCGTTCTGCGAGCATTGCATTTTTTTTTGTTTTATCGACTCTTCGAGGTAGAAAGTTTAATAGTCTAGTCTACGAATCAATTTAAGAAGACAGCTTTTTGACCATCTTTTCAAGCTCACCGCTAAGTATGCCAGTCAGGGCTTGGGCAACAGCTTCCGAAAAGCCTGAAATAGCATTTAGGTCTTCTTCCCACAAACTAGCGTCTGACAATAATTCCTTAATGCTTGAGCCTGAAATCTCCTCCAAGCTTTCTAGCACCTTCCAATGATCTAGCATTGCCTGAACTTTTTCTTTGATGTCATTGGTCTTAAACTGCAGGCCATTTAGATTACCACGATAAAATACCAGCAAACTTGCAAAGGCCAGAACCAGACGTTGTGGTATAGACTTATTCTTACTAACATAGGCCTTGATTGTGGGCTTGAACCGTGAGCAAAATTTTGCAATGGAATATAGAGCAATATCTTGCAACTTGTGCTCTAGGAATGGATTTCTGAACCTATCGAGTACCTCTTCAGCAAAGCGCTCACATGTTGATTGGTCTAAGTCCAGGGTGGGGACAATCTCTTCAAAGACAAGTCTACCCATGAAGGGCCCCAAGGTAGCATGATTGATCGCTTCTTTCACTAGTCGTACTCCCATTAGCAGACCTACCGGAACCATCGTACTGTGCGCCCCGTTCAAAATCTTGAGTTTTCTTTCCCTAAATGGGCTTAGGTCTTTGGTAAATATGACATTTAGTCCTATCCTATCAAGTGGAAGCTCAGCACTAATATCTGCCTCACTTTCTATTGCCCAAAGGTGATAGGGTTCGCCTTCTGTCATCATCGCATCCTCGAATCCAGTTCTTTCTTGGTAGTCTGCTATGAGGTCTCTACTGATTCCTGGTACGATCCTGTCCACTAAGGTATTGCAGAAGGTACACGATGACTCCAAATAGTTGCTGAAGTCATCTCCTAATTTCCAGTGACTTGCATAGGTAAGTAGGCTATTCTTAAGTATTTGTCCATTGTCATTAAGTAATT
>CAZMYK010000356.1:0-4951 GCA_964570435.1 uncultured Saprospiraceae bacterium
CTTCCCAACTGTTAAGATGGGCCCTGGATATTCAGAGCGTTCCCATACCCCCGATGAGTATATATTGGAGGAAGAGATAAGGCAGGGTATAGAAGGATATGTTCGTTTTTTAGAAGCAATTAGAATTTAACAATGATGAGCAAGGAAGAATTCTCCAAAAACCGACTAAGAAAATGAGCAAAGGAAGGACTAAAAATAAACTATGGACTAAGGGCCAGCCTATCGATAAGGTGATTGAGAATTTCACTATAGGAAGGGATCGGGAATTAGACCTAGAGCTAGCAGAATTTGACGTGCTAGGAAGTATTGCCCATGTGACCATGCTAAGCGAGCAAGGCTTGATTTCGAAAGGTGATCTACCCAGTATTCTTAATGGTCTAAGAGGAATCCATAGCTTGGTGATGAAAGGAGATTTCACAATCGAGGAAGGAGTAGAGGATGTGCATTCGCAAGTAGAGATGAATCTTGGCAGCCTGGGTTCAAGAATTCACACTGGCAGGTCTCGAAATGACCAGGTACTTGTGGATTTAAAACTCTACTATCGCAAGAAACTTGGAATATTAATTGATAAATTAGCGAACCTTTCCATCGGCTTTCTCGGACAGGCAGAAAAGTACAGTAACGTCTTGATGCCGGGCTATACACACACTCAAGTTGCTATGACCTCTTCCTTTGGTATGTGGTTCTCGGCTCAGGCAGAGGCACTTAAGGAGGATGCGGAACTACTTTCCGCTTTATTTCCTATCATTAACAAGAACCCCTTGGGATCAGCAGCTGGTTATGGAAGTTCATTTCCCTTGAATCGTTTGAGAACCACTGAATTGCTGGGATTCGAAGAATTACATACTAATCCTATCAATGCCCAGTATGGAAGAGGTAAGTCTGAATTATTGATGGCCAATGGCATGGCAACAATTGCCCTGAGCCTTAATAAATTTGCAACGGATGTGATTCTTTATTCAAATGAGAATTATAGGTTTTTGCAATTGCCACCAGAGTTGACAACAGGGTCAAGCATCATGCCCCACAAAAAGAATCCTGATGTCTATGAATTGATCCGAGCATATTCAAACAGCATTATGAACTTGCCGTCCCAGATTACCTTGATCATATCGAACCTCACCACTGGATATCATAGAGACTTCCAGCTTCTGAAGGAATACTTGTTCCCAGCATTCAATAAGATTGAGCAATTGATTGACATTGTGGCATATACTCTTCCAAGACTCAGGGTTAATCCGCAGATTATCGATGACGAGAAATATGACTTTCTAAGTACCGTTGACGCAGTTAACCAGCTTGTTCAAAATGGAATTCCTTTTAGAGAAGCCTACATGCAGGTCGGAAAGTCAATTGAGGAGGGAAATTTCACAAAGGTTGGAGAATTGAAACACAGCCATGAGGGCTCTTTGGGTAACTTACAGCTTTCGAAAATTCGACAAAGAGCCATTGGTCTGATCGATAATAACCCTTATGGCAAGGTAGAAGACATTCTGTCGAAACTATTGAGGGACTAGGAGGAAAAACTTCATCGTTTACAATAAAATACCCTACTTTTTGTTTCAAGAACAGTTATTTATTAGTTAAAGAAAAAGGAAAGTAGAACAGAAAGGATAGATTTTGTGTTTCTAACTCTGGAAATCATTAACTTGGGTTGACTAAAAAGAAAAATATTTATATGAAGGCAATCATATTAGCGCTGGCAGCAGCAGGAGTACTAGCAGTAGGTTCGTTCAGTACCGATCCAGATCCAACGGAAAAGGAAGAGCTTATCTTTTATGCCGTTTCAAATATTTTGGAACAAGTGCATTACAGACCAGTGGACCTAAATGATGAATTTTCTGAAGACGCCTACGAGTATTACCTCGATATGTTGGACAACAGTAAGCGTTTCTTGCTACAAAGCGATGTGGATCAGTTAGAGAAATATAAGCACTCGATCGACGATCAATTCAAAAACAAGAGCTTCGAATTTTTCAATCTTTCTGAGAAAATCATAGAAGATGCCATCGATAGAGCAGAGCTTGTTTATAAGGAGGTGGTAGATATGGATTTTAGTTTTGACAAAGATGAAGAGATTGACCTTGACGACGATAATAAAGTTTTTGCAGCCGATGAGGATGAACTAAGAGAAGATTGGAGGAAGATGATTAAGTATGAAATTCTTGTTAGGTATGAAGACAAGATGGAAGCGAACAAAGATGAAGAAGAGAAGAAGTCAGAAAAGGAATTGATGACCGATGCCTATGATGATACAAAGGAGATGTTTGATGATTGGTTTACTAGGCTTGAAAAGATCAGGCGTTCAGACCGATTTGAATCCTATTTGAATTCTATTACCCATGTGTTTGACCCACACACTGACTACTACAATCCGAAGGAAAAGCAGGATTTTAATATCAATATGGGAGGCAGACTGGAAGGGATCGGTGCTAGATTACAGACTGATGGAGATTACACTAAAGTGGTAGACATCATAGTGGGTGGACCAGCTTGGAAGGGAAAGGACTTGGAAGTGGATGACCTCATTGTTGCTGTGCAGCAAAAGGGTGAAGAAGCAGTCTTAGATATTACAGGAATGCGCGTTGATGATGTGGTCCAGCACATACGAGGCAAAAAAGGTACAACAGTTTTCTTAACAGTTAAGAAGAAGGATGGGACGATGTCTGAAGTAGAAATTGAAAGAGACATAGTTATCATTGCCGAAGGAAGGGCTAAAAGTGTGATCATTGAAAGAGAAGAGGAGAATCACAAGTATGGATACATTAGATTGCCAAAGTTTTACGCTGATTTTGAAACAAAGGATGGCAGGAGTTCTGCCGCTGATGTCGCCGAAGAAGTAGAAAAACTAAAAGCCGAAAACGTCGATGGAATTATCCTAGACCTTAGAAATAATGGTGGTGGGTCGTTGAGAGATGTTGTCCAGATGTCCGGGCTGTTTATTGACGAAGGACCTATTGTCCAAGTGAAACCTAGAGGTCGTGATCCATATGTTCTAGAAGATGAAGATCCTGAAACTAAGTACGATGGTCACTTAATCGTAATGGTTAATGGCTATTCCGCATCCGCATCAGAAATTCTTGCTGCTGCAATGCAAGACTACAATAGAGCCCTGATTGTCGGTAGCAAGTCGACCTTTGGAAAAGGGACAGTACAGAGATTTTATGATCTAGATAGAGCTGTACGTGGGAAGACGGACTTAAAGCCACTAGGAGAAGTTAAACTTACAACGCAAAAATACTTTAGAGTAAATGGGGGGTCTACACAATTGAAAGGTGTAACACCTGACATTGTGATTCCTGACAACTTCCACTTTATTGAAACAGGAGAAAAAAAGTATGACTTTGCAATGGAATGGACAGAAATAGATGCAGTAGACTTCGAAGAACCTAGGATGACGGTTGCTAATATGGACAATCTTAGGAAGAGGTCTGAAAGCAGAGTTGCAGGTGACACACAATTCCAATTGGTCTTAGAGAATGCTGAAAGACTTAAGAAGAACAATGACGATAAGCTATATTCTCTTAACTATGATAAGTTCAATGAGAAACTTGACTCTAGAGATTCCGAAGCTGAGAAGTTCAAGAATCTATGGAAGGATCCAATTGCGGGACTTACAGCATCTAACCTGGCTGTAGATATCGATGGAATTGAAGCAGATAGTTCTAAGATTGCTAGAAATGATGCTTGGATTGCAGACTTACAGAAGGACATCTACCTAAATGAGACGCTAAGTATCATGAAGGACATGATCACACAAGATCCTTCGATTGGTTCAGTGGAAAAGAAGTAACACAGAGATAAAATAATAGATGAGGCTGACTTCCTATTTGGGAGTCAGCCTCTTTTTTTCTAGGATGTTCTCGAGAACTAAATCGAGCTAGCTATATTTATAGTAAAAAGATGCGGATTTTAAACCATGTCTAATTTTTCTTGTCCAAGTAGGACCTAACATCACTCATTGTTTACTAGCAAATGCTAAAATCAAATATCAGAAGGACGATACTACTTGCTTGTTGTATTGCTTTTGTGCGAATCGTTTGCATAGGTCAAAGTAACGTTGGCACAGATTTCTGGTTTGGTTTCATGGAACATGTGGACGTAAATGCCAATGAGAAAGTAGCTATGATCACTTCCTTAAGCAATACCACAGGAACTATCAGCATTCCTAATATCAATTGGTCGCAAAATTTTTCTGTGGCTGCAAATGAGGTAACGATCATCACCCTGCCAGATGAAACAGAAAACGTTGGTTCAGAAGTGATAAGAAATGTGGGTGTTAATATCAAGTCTCAGGATCCAGTTTCGGTGTACCTACATCAGTACCATGAATGGCGATCCGAAGCAACAGTGGTATTGCCTAAGTCATCCTTAGGAGATGAATATTATGCAATGACATATAATGGTTTGGAAGCCCGAAACGATTTTCACCCCTCGGAATTCTTATTGGTTGCGATACAAGACGATACAGAAATCACCATAACTTTATCAGCTTCATCAATTGGTGCAAAACCAAGCGGTTCTACTTTTAAGGTAAATCTTAATAGGGGCGAAACATATCAGGTTCAAGCCGCTCTTACGGGAGACCTTACAGGAAGTTTAGTGAGGGGAGACAGAGATTTTGCAATGTTTGCTGGAAATAGTTGGACTGAAGTTCCGCAAGGGTGCAGTGCCAGGGACAATCTGCTAGAACAGATGTATCCCTTATCCACATGGGGAAGCAAAATAGTAGTAGTCCCAAATGCGCAAGTCAGTTTTGATGTAATAAGAATTTTAGGGTCAGTTGATGGAACCAATGTTACTATTCAAGGTCCTTCAGGAACAATTACACAGACTATAGATAATGGCGAATTTACAGAAATGTACATTTCAGAAGCAAAATATATTGAGTCTGATTTTCCGATCCAAGTGGCTCAATTTAATGTAGGTCAAAATTGCGGAGGACACAACA
>CAZMYK010000357.1:0-4950 GCA_964570435.1 uncultured Saprospiraceae bacterium
GTAATATTAGAAACCGCAGCGGCAAGGTCAAATATGTGGATGATTTCCCAGTTCGTGGCTAAGAATAATGAGTACTTACAGAAAATTGAAGCCGAAAGTAAGGTAGAATTCAAGCAATTCCCTGATGAAGTGCTTTCGTCACTGAAACAATTTACAGCTGATGCTATAGACGAGATCATCTCCTCAGATGAAGTAAGCAAGAAGGTATATGAGGATCAAGCAGCGTTTAGGAAGGGAGTAAGCCAGTGGTCACAGATCTCAGAGAAAATGTACTTTGATAAATTGATATGAGTCTTTCTAGCTGATGACCAGCCCCGGCCATATCAGAACTGCAAGCAGCAAGAGTACTTGCAATACTAAGAAGGGTATTATTCCCTTGTATATATCAATTGTTCGCACCTCAGGAGGTGCAACACTTTTCAAATAAAACAGGGAGAATCCAAAGGGAGGAGTCAAAAATGATGTCTGGAGATTGAGTGCTATCAAAATACCTATCCAGATCAAGTTCATGTCAAATTCAATAAAAATAGGACTGACAACTGGCACAATGATGAATATAATCTCGATGAAGTCAATGAAAAAACCTGCAATGAATATCACTAACATGACGATCAGTAGAAATGTGGTCGGACCTATTGATGAATTCTGGATCAACTCAATTAGAAACCGATCACCTTCAAGACCTCGAAAAACCAATGAAAACGTTGTAGCTCCCAGAAGAATCATGAAAACCATACTAGTGAGATGGGTGGTCTCTTGAGCAACATCTTTAAGAACTTTGAGTGAGAATTTCTTCTGTAGGATCGCTAGTAAGACTGCTCCAAGAGCGCCGACAGCAGCAGCCTCAGTGGGACTTGCAATCCCATAAAATATTGAGCCAAGTACTGTAAGGATTAGAAGCAAGGGCATGACGAAGGCTTTGATCACCTTTAGATAAAAGCCACTTGACTTGTAATCATCAATCTCTTTTTCCGGTACAGCTGGCGCTAGATCTGGCCTTAAGTGGGACACAATTAAAACATACAAAATGTAAATTCCTACCAATATCATCCCTGGGATGATTGCCGCAGCAAAGAGCTTTCCTACCGAAACGTTAAGGACGCTGCCTAGTAAAACCAGTACGACGGAGGGAGGGATGATCTGACCTAAGGTCCCAGAGGAAGCGATGACACCTGTTGCGATACTCGGCTTATATTTTCTTTTTAACATGGTAGGCAGGCTGATCAAGCCCATTGTTATAACTGTTGCACCTACAATGCCAGTAGAAGCTGCAAGCAATGCCCCGACTATAATCACAGAAATTGCTAGTCCTCCTCTCACTCTCCCAAAAAGGATCGACATCGTGTCTAATAGGTTGGCCGCAAGGCCAGATTTCTCGAGCAAGAGACCCATAAACACGAAGAGTGGTACAGCGAGCAGGACATAGTTCTGCATGATACCCATAATCCGAAAAGGTAGTAGGAGGAAAAAATCTGGTATGGTCAGTGCTCCAACAATGATTGAAATACCTGCCAGAGTGAAAGCTACAGGATATCCCGCAAGGATAAGTATGAAAATCAACAAGAAGAGTAGTAAGGCAATCAGCTCCATGCAATACTTTTGATCTTTTCTATGGAATCTAAAACCGCCTGGACTAACAACAATAGGAATCCAAGGGAGATCACATACTTAATAATGTATCGAGCAGAAAGACCATTTGGGTCAGGTGAAGCTTCTAAGTAAGAAAATGAAACATTGGCATATTTAACGGAAGCATATATCACCACCAAACACCATGGGATAAGGAAGATGATGTTACCTAACAAATTGATCCATGTCTTCCTTCGTTCGCTGAAGTTCTGATAAAAGACATCAACTCTTACATGCTTGTCATGCTTCAAGGTATAGGATGCACCTAAGAGAAAGACAGCAGCGAATATATGCCACTCTAGTTCAATGACCCATTTTTCAGTGGTATTGAAGAAGTATCTCAAAATCACATCAGCACATATTAAGACGACCAGCAGCACATTTAACCAAGATACCCAGGAACCAATCCGATTTATCATATGAGTCCAAATATAAGTATCTGATAAGATATGTGTTAAAGTGCGTTAAATAAAATTGACAAGGGAATATTCTAAATCCTTACATTCGTTAATAAATTAAAATCTTAAGTTATGAAAAAGACAATCATTTCTGTCGCTATAGTCCTATTCCTAGGACACTTTGCAAGTGCTCAAATCTTTATCGATGGTAAGGAATTACGTCAAGAAAATACTCAATACATCGAAATAGAATTTTTCAATGCAGTTGGTTCTGCCGATGTGCGAATGTTTATTGATTATGGTCAAAATGTAGGTTTCTTGGATAGAAGAAATCGCATTGTTTCTGACAAAAAGGGAAAAGCTCTGATATTCAATAGTCCAGTTCATGGATTAAACTGGCTGTTCAGTAAGGGATACGAAATCCTTAGTGTTTATAATCCGAAATCAGGAGGAAATACTGTGAACACTGATCTTGTATACTTGATTAGAAAACGAGCAATGTAGTAGTCTATGTTGTCAAAAGTTCTAGAAATAAGAAAACGTGAATAGTAAGAAACTATTCACGTTTTTTTTTATTCAATTTTCTGCTATCTAGGAATCAGGTTAAATTCTACCCTCCTATTCAGTGTCTTTCCTCTCAATGTATTATTGTCAGCAATTGGCCGTGATTCACCGAATCCAGCATAGTTCATTCTAGAAGAAGAAACACCCTGAGTGATTAGGTAGTCATAGCAAGACTTTGCCCTCCTTTCAGAAAGTGACTGATTAGTGGCGGCTCCACCAACATTATCAGTATGCCCACTAATTGAAAGGTTATAAGAAGGATATCTATTCATTATGGCTGCAATTTGCGACAGAATAGTGAATGATTCAGCCTTTAGTGTAGCCTTACCAGTAGAGAATTGCACAGCCCTCATTGCGAGATCCAAAACATCTCTGTCCGCTTGTGAAATTTCAGGACATCCATTATTTGCAACAGGTCCAGGAGATTCAGGACACCTATCTCTACTATCATCTATTCCATCATTATCTGTATCTGGGCATCCACCGAAGGCATTAATTCCTGCCTTATTCGGACACTTATCTAGGTAATCAGGTATACCATCATTATCTACATCTGGGCAACCTTCAGAATTAGCAGGACCTGCAACATTAGGACACTTGTCTACGTCATCTGGTACACCATCATTATCAGCATCAACCATCGGACATCCACCGTTAGCTGGAGAACCCGCGATATTTGGACAGTTATCAGCATTATCTGGCACACCATCATTGTCTGTATCCGTTGTAGGGCAACCATTATTAGAGGCGAGTCCTGCCATATTTGGACACTCGTCATCGTTGTCAGAAACACCATCTCCATCAGCATCAGGACACCCACGCAAGGACTTAGGGCCCGCAAGTAATGGACAAGCATCTTCGAAATCAGCTATTCCATCGCTATCAGTATCAGGACATCCCTGCAGTTCTTTGGGCCCTGCAATCTGAGGACATAGATCTACATCATCAATGATTCCATCACCGTCTGCATCATCTTTCAAGATCTCCTTCTTAGATTTTTTCTCAATGCCTCCGTCTCCCAAAACATAAGTAAATCCTAGTCCATGATGCAGGTTGTTTCGATCCTCTGCAAGAGCTAAGCGGTATTCAGACTGCCAGCTAAAATAAGCACGCTCATTAAGACGAAACTTAGCCCCCAATCCAAGGGGAATCTGAACATTGGCGCTACCCTCTGTCTCTGTAACAAATCCTAGTCCACCCAGCGCATATGGTAATATGGGACGATCGTCTTCCATAAAATTATAGTGAATTACTGCATCTAAGCCAATAATCCTTTTTCTAAGAGATACGATGTCGTCATGAGATTGGACGGAACCTACTTTCAGCGGTACGTTCAAGTTAATCTTATTAGCCAGGAACCTCGTGTATGATACTTCGAAGCCGCTGTTATAATCTTTAAATGCACCAATGCTTCCTCCATTCTGGGACTGGTAGTCCATGAATAAGGCTCGAAACGTGATCGCATTAGGATTGTCTGCAGTCTGTCCATAGACTGTCGCTGAACTTAGTAAGGCGCAAAAGAGCGCACATAGAATCAATTTTCTCATATTATCGGATATAGCTTATAGTGAAACCCCAACAAAGTTAAAATTATTTATTAAACAAATATTATATATGAAACATTAAATTCGAACAATAGATAATGTGTTAAAATTTGGTTTATAGCGCCTTATTTAGATAATTGCCACCAATTTAAGTGTCTTTGTAGACATTAGAAATGTTAAAATATCAGATAGCCGTCATTCTTGTCCGGTTGAACATAAGATTTCAATCGAAAAGATGTGCTAAAAAGAGACCTATTTAGCCTCGAAATAACCAGTATCGTAGTTCTTTTCGACCTTATCATAGTCAAAATACTTGCCGTTCATGCTTATGTAAACGCCTGGTTCAAGAATTTGACAAAAGGCCAAGGCACTACCTAGGTTGAAGAAACCATCTGAAGAACCACCAAAGGCATAAGGTATCAAGGCACCCGTTATTACAATTGTCTTGCCCTCGAGATTATGAGATGCTAGGAATTCACCCGTCTTTACCATGGTGTCTGTACCATGCGTCAGAAGAATCCTGTTTGACTTGGTCTTCTTACATTCATCAAGGATATAGTCTCTATGGTGCTTTGTCATTTCTAGACTGTCTAGCATCATCAAGGTCTTAATTTCGTATGGGATCGTGCACCTCCCTCGTAGCAGCATGTCATCGAGATGCGTGTGCTTAAAGTATAACTTGCCCTCTATATAGTTGTACTCTTTATCAAAGGTGCCACCCGTAATAAAAATCTGAATCTTATCTTTTCTCATATCACTTTATCTGCACAATAGGAAGATGCGAAGGCATCTGGTTTTGCTTTGAACTCGAAACC
>CAZMYK010000358.1:0-4950 GCA_964570435.1 uncultured Saprospiraceae bacterium
CACACTGCTCCTTAGGAGCTGTAAAATCCGGTTCATACTTATACTTCTGTAAGGCTGCTAGGGCAGACTTAAGCAATTTTTTATCTCTAATGGTTGTCAAGTTGTTGATGATTTCAACATAGGTGACCACTCCTCTTCTATTGATACAAACTTTAAAAGTAATCCTGCCAGACTTCCCAGATGCCTTAGAAATCATACTTGCATCTCGATAGGTAACCCTTCTTCCAAAAACACCATCACCTGAATCGTCATACTCACCTATTCCAGCTCCTCCATCACCAATACCACTATCACCATCATCCCCCGTTTTGTCTTTTCCGGCACCATCTCCTTCATTTGATTTTCCCACTCCTGTGGTTTTCCCGCCGTTTGGAGAGGTGGTCTTAGAATCCTTACCTGTTGTCTTAACTGACCCGGAGCTTCCTGATCCACTAGTCTTAGTTTTGGTTTTGCTTTCTGTCTTAGGCTTAGTCTTCGGTTTAGGTGGAGTTGGCACAGGCTCAGGCTCTGGATCCTCTACTTCTATGGGATCTTCCTCTACTGCAACGACGTCACTGATTTTGTCTAGTATTCGAGTGAATACCGGTTTAGTAGGTTCGGGAGTTTCCACAACTTCTGGTTCCGGCTCTGGCTCTGGTTCCGGATCTGGAATAGGTTCTGGCTCCACTTCTGGTTCCGGTTCTGGTTCCTGCTCAGGTTCAGGTGTCACTTCTGCCTTTTGAAACTTCTCATCTTTCGGAGCAGGGGCACCCGCCGTTGATTGACTTTTGAAACTTGCAGAACTTTTCGAGTCTGAGAAGTTTACAGCTACAGCAAATTGCTTGTCAATGCTTCTATTAGGCACCTCTATCGGCATCTTCCACAGTAAAAATAGTAACAATAAAAGTAGGGCATGTAGAAAAATCGAGAATCTCTTGGATCTTCTCTGAATTCTCTGTTCTTGGATACTCATTGGAATCTGCATAGACCTTTTTTTAATCAAGACTTTAAAGTAAGTACTAATTGTGTTAAGATAAACTTAATTATACATTAACATAATCATAAATACGTCAAACAATGTGCCTAAACAGCGTTGACTTAAGATTAACGTAAGATTTTTTATTGAAATTGCTAAGTACGGAGATATTCAGTCGGAATAAGTGATTCATAATTAGGAATTATTTGTGCAAGATGATGCTCTAGGTGAAAAAGGTAATCCCAGATTAAAAAGGATAGGGGAGTGGGACTTTCTGAAGATCTAGCAGACATTCCTATTTTGTCAAGATTGTGGACCTTGTGGACCTTAAGAATTAACTCATCCTCCAGATTGCCTATAAGTAATGCAAGGTGGAGCTGCACAACTTTGAAGGTATTAATTACCTCATGTGCTTCACGACTTGCATACCTATTGCTGTCCGCCCATAGGTCTTGGTCGTAGCCCCTAAATACTAGATTCTGTTGACCCTGAACTCTTAGGAATCTTTGATGATTATTGTAGGCTGAATCGATCAGGTGCCCTAGAATTACCTTTCTGTTCCACTTTTTATTCGCTTCCTTAAATTCTAGGTGTTCTTCACCTAGGCTTTCAAGCACAGGGATTACCTCGGTAATGATGAGCTCGAGATATTCACAGTATTTTTGTCCAAGAGATTTCATATTAAAAGGCACATTTGGGGGGTTGCGGATCAGCAGAAGCGAGTTCTATTGCAAAGTCACTGCTAATGGTATCTTTTAGAAATCCATCATTAACACTTCCTTTCATCACACTAGAACCGTATCCGTAGTTATTCATATGCCCCCTTATGATTAGGACCTGGTCAGCATCTACTTTTACTGGACCACCAGATCTTGAGAATGGTTGTTCATTCACATGACTATGACCTAAATTACGTCGATACACTAGGTCTCCTTCTTCAGTAATGACCTCCCACCAATCTGCATATTGATCACAACCAGTATCTGGGCTTTCAAGCTTTGTAGAAAAATTGTAATTGTTTTCTGAGCCGGACGACGTAACCTCGACTACGATGACACTCGAGTCCGCGGAAAAGGTAATATCTTCTTCGTCTATTTCAGGTGCTGTAGGATCTTGTTTCATACAAGAAAGAAGCAATAAAGTAATCAGAATTCTATATACCATAGTGTAATATAAAGGGCATTTCGAAACAGTTCTTGATCATCTTTCAATAATGTCAGGAAGGAAACTTTATATGGTAATCTTCAATAGCCTTTTTGATTACATCGATAGCCGTACTCCTATTCTGGAATTCGTCCACTACCACTGTCTTATTCTCTAATTTCTTGTAATCTTCGAAGAAGGACCTTAATTCTCGAATCCAGTGGATAGGCAGTTCTTCAATTTGCTCGTAGTGATTTACGCTCATATCGTTGGCTGCTACGGCAATGATTTTGTCATCCATTTCTCCGCCATCCATCATGCGCATCACTCCAATAACCTTCGCCTTGACGAGGGTCATTGGAACAATTTCAATTTGACTTAGAACAAGTATATCTAGGGGATCATTGTCATCACAATAGGTCTGTGGTATAAAACCGTAGTTAGCTGGGTAATTGATAGAAGAGTATAGAACTCGATCTAGGATCAGCATACCTGAAGCCTTATCTAATTCGTACTTGGCTCTACAATTTTTTGGTATTTCAATTACACCAGTTACAAAGTTAGGTGCCTCTGCACCGGTAGGCACATCGTGCCATGGATGTGTATTCATATTTCTTTTTCTTTACTTAGTCCCAGACACCGTTCTTCTCAGTCAGAATGATCGGTTCTGCATCTGTCACTACAATTGTATGCTCATGTTGGGTGACATAGCCTCCCTTGTTGCCGACGAGTGTCCAACCATCCTCTTGCTCTACAGCGACAGTCGATTTTGTGGAAATAAAGGTTTCCACAGCAACGACAGAGTTCTTCTTGAATCTTTCTCTATTCAATCTATCTCTATAGTTCAAAATATCTTCTGGTGCTTCATGAAGACTTCTCCCTACACCATGTCCCGCCAAATTTTTGATTACTGTGTATTTTCTCTTCTTGGCTTCAGCTGAAATGATGCGTCCGATTTCATTGATCTTGACCCCTCCACGAATGGCATAAATTGCCTTCCTTAATATTTCTTGTGAGGCCCTTACTAGGTCACTGTGTCCATGGATATCATCGCCAAGCACAAAGGAACCACCATTGTCGGACCAGAAATCGTTCTTTTCGGCTGATACATCTATATTCACAAGGTCTCCGTTTTCCAGTTTTCGTGCAGAATTAGGGATACCGTGAGCAACTTCATGGTTTACGCAGATGCAGGTGAATCCTGGGAACTTATAGGATTCATAAGGAGCGCTCTTTGCACCGTACTTCTTAAGTAGCTTCCCTCCGAATTCATCGATCTGCTTAGTAGTCATTCCCCCCTCTGCAAATTCTCGCATTTCACTTAGGGTCAAGGCAACGATCTCGCTGATTTCTTTCATCCCTTGAAGCTCTTCATCGTTAGTGATTATCATAGGCCTATTTTTCGGTAAATTTATATCCAATCCCTCGCACTGAAATGAAAAATTCTGGGTTCTTAGGATCCTTTTCAAAATACTTCCTGAATGATAGCAAAAAGTTGTCAATTGTTCGGGTTGCGGGATAGACATCATATCCCCAAACAGTCTTTAGAATTTGCTCTCTTGAAACAGCTTCATTCTTTCTTTCAATGAGTAGTTGTAGTAATTGTGCTTCCTTTTTAGTCAGGAAGAATTCCTTTCCATTACCTGTAGCCTCATAAGACGAAAAATTGATAGAGTTTTCGCCAAAGTCATACACCTCTGAAGTAAATCGATCTGTATTTCCTTTCCGACCAATTAGTTTTTCAACCCTCAGTAAAAGTTCTTCAAGATTAAATGGCTTTACAAGGTAGTCATCTGCCCCCATCTTGAGGCCCAGAACTCTATCTTCGGATGTGTCCTTAGCTGAGACGATGATTATCCCTACTTCCTTGTTATTAAGTCTGACCTGTTCACAAATTTCAAAACCATTGATCTCGGGCAACATCACATCTAGCAAAATAAGATCAAAGTATTGACTCTTAGCTAACTCTAAGGCCTTCTTACCTTTATCCGCAACGACAACCTCATAGTCTTCTAGTTCCAGATTCATTTGTATAACTTTCTGAATAGAAAGCTCATCTTCCACAAGGAGGATTCTTTTGTCCATAGAATTTTATTTAGCAGGAATGACCAATTCGAAAATACTACCAGCAGGTTGGTTATCACGAACATTGATCTTAATATCCAATTTATTGCATAGTTCTTTCACAAGGTATAAACCCAATCCAGTGCCCTTTGTTGTTCTAACATTTTCATCACCAACCCTGTAGAACTGGTCAAATATCTTCTTTTTCTCTACTTCCGCTATTCCTCTGCCTTGGTCTGCTATTGACAAAAGGATGTTCTGTGATTTCTTTCGAAGGTTGATCAAGATTTGGGGACTTTTTTCAGAGTATTTTACAGCATTGTCCAACAAGTTAGACACAATCAAATAGAGACTTGGTTCATTTGTAAATGAAGTCAAATTAGCCCCCTTGCTTACGATCTCGAAATCATACTTGGCGTAGTTTCGTTGATACCGTTTGCTGATTAGATCAACTACTTCATAAACATCTACAAGCTCTCTTTTCAGATTACTCTTAGGACTTAAGCGGGCAGCCGTTAAAAGATCTTCTACCAACTTACTCAGCCTTACTGTTTCTTCTTGTCCATTGTTAATCAGTAAATTTTTCTTGTCTTCCGAAAGATTCCTTTTCTTGAAAGTATCAAGTATTAGTTTGATTGCCGTTATAGGGGACTTCAGTTCATGCGTCACTGACAGCAGAAAATTCTTTTGCTGTCTGACCGCATTCATTTCTCTTTTGTAAGCTCGATTAAGAAGTATAACTCCAAATATTAAGGCAGCACCAAATACGATGGCTTCCCCGCCAATCA
>CAZMYK010000359.1:0-4935 GCA_964570435.1 uncultured Saprospiraceae bacterium
TTTCAGTCAATGGACTAAATGGCCCATGATCAAAAAGGGCTGCAAAGATAGCGTTTTTTATTAAATCTACAATCTACTCTCTGGGAAAAAATAGTATTATGCTTAGAAGGTTTAAATCTTCTGAATCGGAAGGCAATAAGAGTGCTTAAAAACCGCTTGCTCGAAAGTGCCGAAGTCCTTGTTTACGGACTTATGGGGAAGGGAGGCGCAGGTCCAAAAGCAACTTACGGTAAGTTATGGTCTTTCTTTTTCTCAAAACGACATTTCCTCTAGTCTTATGATCTTAGCAAAAGAAATCGAAACAAGGACTTGAATCTTTTTTTGAAATTACGCTAATTTATCTCTGTTGACTTTACTTTTTAAACCCCATTCAAGCAAAAAAACCAAGAAACATGAAAACCCTAAGCAAGTCTTTAATCATCCTATTATTATTCATTGTCTACAGCCCATGCCAAGCAACGAATCCAATTGCTGAAGTAACTGATGCACACCGACTAGTTTCACAAGAAAGCAATAGCACAAAGGGTGCGATTGCTAAGTTATGGAAGCGCTTCAAGGTGAAGATCAAAACAGTAAGAAATTGGATGTGGGGCTGCCTTATTGGCTCTCTTGTCTGCACTGGCCTTTTGAGTCTCATTGGCAATAACGCTGGCACTGCTGCTTCTGGGGCAATCACTTCAATTCTGGCCCTAGGTGCGCTTTCCATTCTTTTGTTTTTGACTTTTGCTATTCTAATTATTGTCTTGCTTGTACTTCTATATCAGAAGGATAACGAATAGCTCCAGCGAGATTTACGAAAAAGCCGGACTGGCAATTGCAAAGAGCTTTTTATTCATAATTGCTAAAGACAGGATACTGCATCACTTTTTCTGCCATTGTGATCATGTACTTGGCATTGTTGTAGTCAAAGACCATCGGCGGTTTGAACTTAATGACATTGTGCAAAGGGCCATCGGTACTCAGCAAGACCCCAAATCTCTTCATTTCGTTCACAAATAAGTCAGCCAGGTCTGCTCTCGCCTCCTTTGTTTCAGGATGAGCAAACTCCCATCCTAGGAAGAGTCCTCTGCCCCTGACATCAGCAATAATAGGATACTTTCCCTGTAATCGAATGAATTCATCTTTGACCCATTGACCTAATTCCAAGGCATGTTTCTGAAGATTATCTTCTTCAATTATTCGAAGCACCTCTAGACCAATCGCACATGAAACCGGATTGCCTCCAAACGTATTGAAGTACTCCATGCCGTTGTGAAAGCGATTCGCTATTTCTTCCGTGCAAACTACTGCAGCTAAAGGATGACCATTCCCAAAGGGCTTTCCAATGGTGACAATGTCAGGACTTAGGCCCTCAGCTTCAAAGGCCCACATGTGAGTGCCGACTCTCCCCAAACCTGTTTGTACTTCATCTGCAATCGTTACTAGCCCTCTACGGGTGAACCTTGAATACAAGTCCTTAAAGAAACCCTGTGGCAAGACCACCTGACCTCCGCAGCTCAGGATACTTTCGTGAATAAAGGCTGCAGGAACTTCCTTGCCTTCGTCCAGACTAAAAGTTTCCATGGCCTGATCTCGCAATGGGTCTGGCATCGGAACGAGCTGGACAAAATCTTTCTGTCCGCCTCCACCCTTTCCACCAAACTTGTAGGAAGAAATATCCACGCACAATCCTGTGTTTCCATGATAACCATGTTCCATTGCGACCACTCCTTCTTTACCTGTTGCGATTCGAGCCATTCTCAGCGCAAGCTCATTGGCTTCAGATCCTGAATTGACAAAGTGACATACAGTCAGGTGGTCGGGAAGGGTTGATGCTAGTTTTTCTGCAAGATCAACAATGTTCTGATGCAGGTACCTTGTATTCGTATTTAGCAATCGCAATTGAGCTGATGCTGCTTCGACAAGCCTGCTATTCTGATGACCGACGTGGGGGACGTTGTTGACCCCATCTAGGTACTTCCTTCCTGTGGAATCATAGAGGTAGGCTCCTTGAGCTCGCACAATATGGAGCGGCTCATTGTAGGAAAGGGAGTAGGACCTCCCTAGATGCTCTTGCCGCTTTTTCAAGATTTCACTCTTTCCGTGGTAGTCGTTTTTATGGGGATTGATGCCGAGAAACTTTCTTGGGTCCGGACTCAAGGCTATCCATACATCCCGTTCGGATAGGTGGCAGACGCCAGGGTAGTCACCTTCAAAGTGCAACATATCTCGAATGATCTGAAAGTGTAGGTGGGGTGCCCATCCTCCATTCTCGTGGGGCTCGCCAAAGAGGGCAATCAATTCTCCTGCACGTACTTCTTGTCCGACCATGAGTTGCTCATGAATTCCTGATGAAAGATGACCGTACAGCGTATAGAATCCCTGGTGCTGGAGTATGATGGTATTACCGTAATTCTTATCTCCTTCATTGTATTTTAAAGCATGTACACAGCCATCGGCAAATGCATATACTTCCGTTCCAGCCTTTTGAAAGAAGTCCAGCCCTAGGTGAACCGTCCTCCATCTCTGTCCTTCATTCCCCTCTTCTGAGAAATCATCAGAACTGTACAGGGGTCTTACTTCGTTGTAGGAACCAATGGCCATTGACTTCTTATGCTTCCTAAGCAGGTTCGTAATCGATTGTTCATGCCAAAAAGGATCTCCGTAGTCCATTTCATGACCAAGCTCAGTGCTAGCGACATTGAGGTCAAGAGTATAATAGTCATTCTCAGCTAACGGAACGACCATTTCAGTCTTCTTAGTGGCCACATATTCTTCGATCAAGGAATCGGTAAAGAGATCATATCCAGCTGCGCTCAAAAATCGATAGGTAGACCATTTTTCTCCTGAGGTCATGAGCTTGGCGATCAATTTCTCAGCAGGCCTTTTGCTAATCTGTAGGTATTCATTTTCGGGCTGCCTTGCTAGATTGATCGCTGCACTCGTTAAGGTAACAGATAGCCGCATCCCAATCAAAGAATATAAGACCTCTATTTCTTCCCTTGTCAATGCCTGTTCGTGGGTAAATTCCCTTATCACTTCGACTGCTGAATCTAGCGGAACTTCCTGCTCCATCATCGCATATGCAAGCAAAATGGCAAGCTCATTAATTCGCTGGCTAAAACACATATCCCCGTAGTCGATAAAGCCAGAAACTTGATTATCCTTGACCAAAATATTATAGTCGTTCAAGTCATTGTGGATCGCCGTTTTTGGAAGCTGAAGATAAGTTTGAAGGTGAGACTCAAAGCGACCTACAAAATAGTCAACTGCCTTTCTAGATACATCTGGGAGGAGGACTAAATCTTGCTTAATCCAAAGGGAATTAGCAAGGTCCCAATCAAAATCAGGTCGATGCAAGGAATCATGCCTAAAGTCAGCGATCGACTTATAGTGTATGGCTGCCGTTCGTCCAAGATCTCGATAGAGTTGTAGCCTTTTCGGTTCATGATCTGCCCAAGGAATTCCAGGTATCCAAGGAATAAGGAAGAGCAGGTAGTCCTCTACTTCTACAGTCCTAATTTTAATGTCAATATGGCGAAAGATGGCCACCTGAGCTTTTAGAAAAGAATTATCATTTTTTAAAGAAAATTTCAGCAGGAAGTCTCCCTGTCTTTTTGATTCGACAAGAAAGTTAACATCGACGAAGCCAGCTAGCTGCTTAACTTTGGCTTCTAGATTCCAAAACCTAAGCACATACTTAGTGGCTTCCGCTAATGTTGGCTGATTCATTTGCCAAACATAATAATTTAGACCTTGATTGTGCCTACTTCACGAAGTAATATTGCCTTCTTATTGGGTTCTCGATCAGTACAGAGACCTACTACTTCCCTTGGCAGCCTAGATCAGAAATTTGCCATCCTCATAAATCAGTTCATCGTCGGCAAAAATCTTGCCCCCATCGCGCATGTCAGCGATCATATCCCAATGAATCGCTGATTCATTCTTTCCACCACATTGACCATAAGACTGACCCACTGCCATATGCACGGAGCCGCCAATCTTCTCATCAAAAAGAATGTTCTTGGTTGCCTTCTGAATACTGTAATTGGTTCCGATGGCCACTTCACCAAAGAAATTAGCCCCTGGCACAGTGAAGACTTGGTCAAGCAATTCTTGCCCTCTTTCGGCTGTCCATTCTACCACCTCACCATCCTTGACGGTCAACTTGATCCCTCGGGCTTCTTGTCCCATGTAGATCGAGGGATAGTCAAAGGTGACAAAGCCATTCACCGAGTCTTCGATAGGTGCTGAAAAGACCTCACCCGAAGGCATATTGTTCATACCATCGGAATTAATCCAAGTCCTACCCTCCACACTGAAGGAGATATCTGAGTGCTTGTTCTTGTACCTAAGTTTAGATTTCTCATTAAGGAAGTCCACAATTCTTTGCTGTGACGCTCGGACTTCTAACCACGCTGCTACTGGATCTTCTTCATAGAGCTTGCAAGCATCGAAGACAAAGTGTTCATATTCTTCGAGCGACATTCCCGCTTCTTGCGCATTGGCCTGTGTGGGATATTGGCAAAGGGAGCGCTTTAGTCCACCACTCGCTAGTCGGTCAAAGTAGATCTTATTGAGCACCTTGGTAGCTTCTGCCCTGCGCTTTCTTTTTTCTTGGTCTACATTTCGATCTGCCTTCAGGTTGTAGGGAGCTCTGATATAGAGGTAGGCGTCACAATTTTCCATGGCTACGACTTGACTTGGGTCGACGTAGCCCAATTGTTCTTCGTTAGCATGATCCAGTAGGATCTTTCCCTGGGACCTGAATCCCATGTCTACCTTGACATGGCATCCTATCTTCACAGCTTCGCGATAGACTTCTCTAATCAAGGGCTCAGCAAGAGTGCTTGACTTAATGTATAACCTCTCTCCTGCTTTCAAGTCGAGACTATATTGGGTCAGTAGTTTTGCGTACTTATTGAGCATTTCCTTTTTTGGGGTAATATAGTGAAG
>CAZMYK010000360.1:0-4925 GCA_964570435.1 uncultured Saprospiraceae bacterium
GCGCAATGGTCGGTGTGAAGTATTACTGTCACTCCATAGTGCTTAGCAACTTGCTCCACGTGCATGGCACCTGAAACTGCACCAACGATGGATGCATTCTGACCATCGTTAGATAGTCCCTTTCCTGCATAAAATGAACCTCCTCCATTGGAAAATTGCACTATGACTGGAGATTCTACATCCCTAGCAGCTTCTAGTACAGCATTGATCGAGTTGGTTCCTACGACGTTTGCCGCAGGCATTGCGAAGTCATTTTCGTTCGCATAGTTAAGCAGGTCTGTCACTTCATCTCCGTGAAGCACACCTGGTCTAAATTTTGTCTTGTTAGCCATCCTTTAAAATTTAGATAATACCTTTTTCTGCTAGTAAGCGCTCAGCTTCAAGAGCAGCCATACAACCAGTTCCTGCAGCCGTAACTGCCTGTCTGTAGACTCGGTCTTGAGCATCACCACTAGCAAAAACACCTTCGACATTGGTCTTGGTACTATCGGGTTTAGTAATGAGATATCCTAGATCATCCATGTCTAGAACGTCGTTAAAAATTGAAGTATTTGGCTTATGACCAATCGCAACGAAAAATCCTGTCGCCTCGATGGTACTAGTTTCTCCTGTTTTATTGTTAACTACTCTTGCCCCCGTGACTCCTTCTTCTCCAAGTATTTCTTCTGTGCTCGTATTCCAATGCATGATGATATTCTCTTGCTTTAGGACTCTTTCCTGCATGATTTTCGATGCTCTCATTTCATCTCGTCTAACAAGTAAGTGTACCTTGGTACATAACTTAGATAGGTAGGTAGCTTCTTCCGCAGCTGTGTCTCCCCCACCAACTACAATGACTTCCTGCCCCTTGTAGAAGAATCCATCGCAAACAGCACATGCTGAAACCCCCTTACTCATCAATTTTTCCTCTGAGGGAAGACCCAACCACTTGGCTGAGGCTCCAGTTGAAATGATAACAGTATGGGCGTGAATCTCCTCGCCTGATTCAGTGGTGAGTTTTTTGACATCTCCTGCGAAATTAACGCTTGAAATTAATTCATATCGAATATCAGTACCAAAACGCTCAGCTTGCTTTCTAAACTCATCCATCATTTGCGGTCCCATGATTCCATCTGGGTAACCTGGGTAATTCTCTACATCCGTAGTGATCATCAATTGCCCTCCTGGCTCTGGTCCTGTAAACAAAACAGGACTCATACCAGCTCTTGCTGCATAGATAGCAGCTGTGTAACCAGCAGGTCCAGAACCTATAATGACATTTTCAAATACTTTGTGCTCTGACATTCTTATTTTAATATGAAGCGCAAAAATAATAATTCTTTATTCCTACCCTATTTTTGAGAGCTAATTAATACGATTCATCCGTTAAATCATGCCCTCCTTCTAATAAATAAAGTAAATAGAATGGAATCTTTTATTTTAGCACTATGTTTAGAAATTGGATAAAGAGAACAGAACATGTATGATTTCTATTTGTTTAGCCTGATCACCTCATTGGCCTTACTTGTCTTGTGGCAAACACTTGGTAAGTCGAAGGTTCTAAGAAGATTTTTTGGGACCTTATTCTTGTTCTCCATAATTGCATATGCATTTTCTCTTTTTGACCTTCATTTGAAGGATTTTCATAGTATGAAGGTTCTATTTAGAGACTTAATGATGCTTACCCTTGTGTCATTTATTAGTCTGATTGCACGCAAAACTAGTCTTGGTGCTCTTTCTTGGCTATTGATTTCAGGGTTTGCTATTTATACTGTTTACCAGAATAAGGAGATCCTAGTTCCAAAGGATTTTGAACTAGATCAAAGTGCTGAATTACTCGTAAAACTTAAGTTTTCTGAACTTCCTGCTGGAGGTTCAGCTCTTCATACTTTTCTTGAAAGTCAGAATGTTTCCTATTCCTCGGCCTTTCTTCCTATAGAGTCAGAGTCAACCGAATTAGATAATTACATCGTCTTGGATCTACCTGATGAGCTCACCAATTCGGTGGCACTTTTTGAGTTTAAGAAAGACTTGGCGGCCTTAGAAAGTGTTGTCTATATTGAAGACAATGAAATGATTCAAGTTGCTCCTTTAGCAAGTATTGCTGAAAAGAAGACGGAAAGTAAAGTCTTCAATGACCCCCTATCTGAGGATCAATGGGCCCTGGATGCACTTAACGTCAGTGAATTGCAGGAATTGCTAAGTCAATCTACGCCAGTGAAGAAGGCCCGCTTGTTTATTCTTGATACTGGGATCGATGCAGCTCATGAAGACCTGAAGTCAAATTATCGATCTCACAAAAAGAAATATGATACTGATGTGCAAAGCCATGGTACGCACTGTGCTGGTATTGCCAGTGCAGTAACTAACAATGGTACTGGTGTGGCCTCGCTGAACCTAGGTGACCAGTTCTTTACCGTATCTGCGATCAAAGTCCTTAATGACAGAGGCATGGGTACCCAAAAGAAAATTATTGATGGAATCTTAGAAGCCGCTGACAATGGAGCAGATGTTATTTCGCTATCCCTCGGTGGAAGAAGTACTGATCGAAGGCAGAAAGTCTATGAGGAAACTGTTTCCTATGCTAATCGGAAGGGAGCTATTGTTGTAGTTGCCGCCGGGAATTCAAGTATGAATGCAAGGGGCTATTCACCAGCGAATACGAACGGTGTGATAACTGTTGCTGCTGTCGATAGCAAAAGAAACTTGGCTCCATTTTCAAATACAGTGGAGGATCTTAGAATGGGAATATCTGCTCCTGGCGTTGGAATTCTGTCTACCATACCTGGCAACCAATACAAGGCCTACAACGGAACTTCAATGGCTACACCTTATGTTGCTGGATTAGTGACAATTATGAAGAGTTTCGATCCAGAGCTTAGTACTGAATATGCCTATCAAATGATCAATGCAAATGGTCAGTTTGTTGCCAGCAGTAGTAAGAGTGGAAATCTAATTGATCCTGCAAAAACAATCAAGAGTCTGATAGGGAAGTAATTTCCTTAGTAATTTCGGAAATTGAGCGTTCTACATTGATGTGGTAGTGTGCTTGCTCATATATGCGTGCTCTCAGTAAAAGCTTATCATTAATTTTTGCGGATAATTCTTCCTTACTTTCGATATCTGCTATGATGGGCCTTTTTGCTTTTTCAAGGAGCAAGCGGTCAAGTAGGACATCAATTCCGGCCTTTAGATAGATGCATGTGCCCGTATTTTTGAGCAACTGCATGTTATTATTGTAGCACGGCGCACCTCCTCCCAAAGAAATTACTATGGGGCTAGTGTAAAGCAGGTCCTTTATAGCATTTGTTTCTAGGTCTCTAAAATAGGCCTCACCCTCATCCGCAAAGATTTGCTTGACAGTTTTGTCTTGATTACTAGTGATGTAGTCATCAAGATCTATAAAGGGCATTTCCAGTATTTCAGCGATGGCCCTTCCGATCGTTGTCTTACCAGACCCCATGAATCCTAGCAAGTAAATCTTTTTTTGACTTATAAACATCTTCGCCAAGATATGAGAAAAATTGATATTTTTGCCGCCGATGAGAATCTTGCTTATAAGCCTTGGCCTAATGGGCCTCCTTAGCTGCGTTAGAAACAAGCCATCGCAAGCTGCTCCAGATAGACTAGATACACTTGGTCTATCTGACTATCGAAATATTGTGAGGCATCCTATCAGCCTGGATTCATCAATTGATAGAAGTCAAGTTTCAGAAATTACCTTTGAAGTCTCAGAATTAGAATTTGATACCGTGGAAAGTGGGGATCTTATAAAGCACTCCTTTTCATTTACGAATACAGGATCGAAACCTTTGTATATTCTAGATACTAGGGTATCTTGCGGATGCACGGTAGCTGCTTATCCTGAGGGCCCAATTAGCCCCGGACAAGGAGATGAGGTTAGCGTGGAATTTGACACAAAGAACAAATCAGGATTTCAAGAGAAATCCATCATTGTATTAACCAATAGCTATCCTAATGAAAATCGACTCTCATTACGAGGATACGTTAAAAACTAAGTTTAAATGACATTTTTACAAGCAGCTGGCGGAGGTCAAGGAATATTCCAACTGGTTATCTTCGGGGCAATTTTCCTGGTTTTCTACTTGTTTTTTATCCGACCACAAGCAAAAAAGCAAAAAGATCAAGGAAGTTTTGTTAGTAATCTAGAAAAGGGAAATGAGGTCGTTACAGGATCTGGCATTGTAGGGAAAATTAATAAGATAGACGAGAAAATAGTTCACTTACAGATTGATCAAAAGACCTTTATCAAGGTGATGAAGTCGTCGATTTCCAAAGAGCTAACCGATGCGTACAATGCAAAACCTGAAGAAAAGAAGTAAACTTGATTAACATTGATTGAGAGCTGTGCAGAAATTTTTTGGTGCAACTATTTGCTCGAGAAATATTATCAAATACTCACTAGATCTAAAGCACGGCAAACCATAAGAAGGAGCCACGCCAAGCAAAATAGATATTCAAACATAAAAAAAAATTCACAAGGTAGAGCCAAATACCCTTCGCTCCTGATTTCCTCCGCTTGCTCCCTTTGAGGGCTTAAAGCCATTAAAGGGAAAATTTCACCAGAATTGTTTCATTGATAGTCATCTTTTGACAGACGTACCATTTTTGGGAGAATGAACTCGTGTCCCTTGAAATTTGCCAATTTTCTTGCGATGCTTTTAATTACCTCATTTTCCGGAATCTAAGTAAAGAACAGGGCTTCACCATGCTATTAAATAGCTTTTAATCCATTGCTAATAATAGTATTTATAGTTGACTAAAGTTATGCTGAATATCCCTAAAAAAAGGTTGTCCGAGGAATCGGACAACCTTTTTTATTCATTTTTCTTTGAGTGAATTCTATCTAATCAAAGACACGTTACCTTGGTTGCTGTAATTTTCACCATTTGAACAGGTAGCTTGCAGTGTGAATGCATATACAT
>CAZMYK010000361.1:0-4917 GCA_964570435.1 uncultured Saprospiraceae bacterium
AACAGAAAATCCCTCGCAGAGCTTGAGCTGAAATATGGGAAGGCTGAAGACGAAAAGCTAATCGCTAAACAAGAAGTATCACTCCTTAATAATCAAAGAAAGATTACCTATTTAACTGGTGGATTACTATTTAGCTTCCTAGGATTTCTAACCTTTTACGGCTTCTATCAGAACTCTAAGCGCAAAAGAGAATTGGTCCAAAAAGAACTAGAATTAAAGACCATAGAAGTCGCGGCAATGGAAAAAGAGCAAAGTATTTTGGCGCTTTCAAGCACACTAGAAGGACAAGAAGCTGAGCGCGCAAGAATTGCACAGGACCTTCATGACGGATTGGGTGGACTACTATCTTCCGTGAAAGCACACTATGGTAAAATTCAAAGTGAGATCAAGAAGCTAGAATCCTTAAAGGTTTTTACTTCTGCTGAAGATATGTTGGACGATGCCTGTGAAGAAGTTAGGAGAATCTCGCATAATCTGATGCCTCCTCTACTAAGATCCCATGGTCTTGTTCCTGCTATCCAAGGCTTAGTCAACAACTACCAATCTTCTACCTTAGAAATCTCATTCGATTATAGAAATATGGATGAACGTCTTGGTGACACCAGCGAGGTCTTCCTCTATAGAATTGCACAAGAATTGCTAGCCAATATCATGAAGCATGCAAGGGCCTCAAAGGCAGAAATCAGTTTGTATGGCCTTGAAAATAATGTTCAATTGATCATTGAAGATAATGGCATCGGGTTTGACTTAGAAACTTTTCGAAGAGGTTTGGGCATCCAGTCGGTCAATTCAAGGGTAGAATACCTAAATGGAGAACTTGAAATCGAAAGTAATATAGGGAAGGGAAGTAATATATCCATTGACATCCCTAGAACTTAGCAAACTACTAATGATATGATTAAAGTACTGATCTGTGACGACCACCAACTAATGATAGATGGACTAAGACTCATCCTTGCAGGTATAGAAGATGTGGATGTTGTTGGTCATTGCTATAATGGTAAAGAGGCTCTTAAGTGGTTAGAAGGAAATAAGACGGATATTATTCTAATGGATATCAATATGCCAATATTAGACGGTATTAAGGCTTGTAAACTGATTAGCAAGACCTACCAAGAAGTAAAGGTAGTCTATCTGTCCATGATTAATCAAATAGAGATTTTTCAGGTTCTAGTAGAAAGTGGGGCAAAGGGTTTTCTTCTAAAAAATTCTAGCTCAGCAGAAGTTGAAACGGCGATAAAAAAAATCGCTTCTGGAGAATCGCATTTCGATCCCAAATTATTTGACCTAAACTCCGATATGAAAACGCGTAGTCACTTTATTCCGAAATTGACCAAGCGTGAAAAGGAGATCCTGAAATTGGTTATTGCTGAGTATACCAGTCCTGAAATAGCTGAAAAGCTATTTATTAGCTTAGGTACTGTGGAAACACATCGCCGCAATCTTATTAGCAAGATGGGCGTGAAGAATACTGCTGGCTTGGTGAGGATGGCTGTAGAATATAAACTTGTGTGATGAAAAAAAGTAAGACTTGCAAAATAAGGCCGACTTAGAATAGCTACGTAATCTTATCTTTTTAGACCAGCACAGAGAACAGCAAGAAAGCAACGACCCCATTAAAGGTATCTTGCGAAATGCAATTCGTAAAGGTTTACTCCCTTCCTAAAATCCCTACAGCCATGATTTACTCACGCACGCTCAACATTACTTCTTCCACACTCAGAACTTCAATTGACCCAACTTATTCACATCAAAAAGCAACCTTCCAGAAATTTCATCGTAATTAAATTAAAAACAATGAAATTCTCACTTCTAAGCCTTTGCCTTATTCTAACAGTCAATCTTTCCTTCAGTCAAATATCTCCATCTAAGAAGACCAAAATAGATAAGATCGTCACCGGATACATGTCTGAATATGGAGTACCCGGTTTTAGTCTTGCGATTACAGAAAAGGGCGCGGTCTCACATAGAAAAGAGTTTGGCCTAGCCAATCTAGAACATAATGTCCCCACTTCTGACTCATCCATTTACAGAGTCTACTCCCTCACGAAGCTTTTCATTGCAACAGCCTTACTAAATCTGGAGGAGGATGGCAAATTAAGCCTTGAAGACGAGATCAAAAAATACAACTTGGGTATTCCAAGTTCTTGGGAAGATAGAACCATCCACGATCTACTTAGCCACTCTTCAGGGTTTCCTGATATGGCTCCTATCCCTGAATACCAAAACTTAAGTGAGGAGGAAGCAAGAAATAAGGTCATGAGCCAAGACCTGCTCTTCGAAAAAGGTACTTCCTATCGTTACAACCAAAGCAACTTCTATCTGATTCAAAAGATCATTGAGAAAGTCTCGGGACAAAGTCTAGTCGACTACATAGCTGAAACTCAATTCGATGGTGATAAGACAGAGGCCTTCTTTTCTACTGACTCCCGAGATATTGTCAAGAACAGGGTAACACCCTACTTCCCATTTACCACCGGAAAATTTCAAATAGATCATCCCTACCTGCAAGGAGATTACTTTCAGGCTTGCAATGGCATGAATATCACAATGGACAATTACATCGCATGGGACTTGAGCCTGAGGAGAAATGAGCTGATAAGTAAGGAAAGCAAGCAAAGAATGTTAGAGACCTATTCCTACACAGAAAGCAATAAGCAGTTCACAGCTGGCTGGGACAAGCGGGTGCTGAACCTTCATCCTTCCTACGGCTTCACTGGATCCCTCGTAACCGCTTATCGAATTTTTCCAGAAGATGACTTTAGCATCATCCTACTAGGAAATGGGCTGGCTGAAATCTTCGATATAGAGAACCTTGTGAACGATATTGCACATGCAATCAACGATGACATCATTGACCTAGAAAGAAAACTTGTAGATCAAATGCTGGAAATGTTCTCAGCTGGAAACACTTCTGGATGTATCGCCTTATTCGAAGGTGCCTTAGAAAAGCCAGCTTACAAAAATCTTGATCTAGAAGGAATCGCTAATTCAGTTGGCTACCACATGATGAATAGCAAGAAAACAGAAGATGCCATCCTTCTTTTCGAAGCCAATGTTGCTGCCTTTCCAAAGTCTTGGAACGTCTATGATAGTCTTGGCGAGGCTTATATGGCTGCAGGGAACAAGGAAAAAAGCATAGCCAACTATAAGAAGTCCCTAGAAATCAATCCTAACAATGCCTATGGGAAGGCGGCGCTAGAAAAGTTAGGCAAGGGATAATTATAACTTTTTCCTCCGATACTTCGTTGTAATATAGATATCTATGCTAATTTGTGTGTAGATGCCTAAGAAGAAGATCGAATAAAGTAAGATGAAGTATTTTTTCCTATTGTTTGCAGTCCTATTAAGCTTAGCTATTTCAGCACAGAATACGAGCCTTGCTAATCAATACTACAACACGGGTGAGTACGAAAAAGCAGCCGCCATCTACAAGCAACTTTTCGATAAGTCGAAGACCAACACCTACTATTTTAATCGCTACATCAACTGCCTCCTTTCTCTTGAGGAATTTGAGGAAAGTGAAAAGGCCATAAGAAAGCAACTTAAGAAGAGGCCAAAAGACCTACAGCTACATGTCACTCTTGGCAACATGTATGAAAGAATGCAGGAAGAGGCCAAGGCAACAGCCGAATATGAAAAGGCCATCTCAAAATTAAGCGGTAATAGGTCAAAGGTCACTCAACTTGGCAATGCCTTTATAGGACTTGCTAAGTATGACTATGCCATCATGACCTACGAAAAAGGTAGTAATTTGCTCAAGAAAGGTGAATCTTTCTCCTACAACCTAGGTGACCTGTACAGAAGGAATGGGAAGAAAGAGAAGATGATTAAGTACTATCTTAAAAGTATATCTGAGCGTCCGGAACGAATGAAAACTGTTCAGACTATTTTCCAAAGGAATCTGGACAAGGAAGACCTGGACCTGCTGGTAACAGAATTATACGCAAATGCACAGGAAAATCCTGATGTAATTGAGTACACGGAACTTCTACAATGGTCCTTCATCCAGAGGAAGGACTATAAGCGGGCCCTTAGACAAGCCAAGGCCTTAGACAAGAGACTTAATGAAACTGGTGTTCGGGTTTACAACCTTGGACAGGTAGCCTCTAATGCAGGTGACTACCCTACAGCTATTTCAGCTTACGAATACCTGCTTGCCGAAAAAGACACCAACTCTCCTTATTATTTTGAAGCGAAGCGGGAAAAACTAGCTAATAAAAGAAGGCTTATCACTAGTAATTTTGACTATACCCAGGAGGATCTATTGGATCTAGAGAAGGAGTATGTAGAATTCATAGACATTATTGGTTTTAATACCCAATCTGCTTTTTTGGTTATCGAACTAGCAAGATTAAAGGCAGAGTACTTGGATAACCTGCCAGGTTCGATCGCCCTACTTGATTCATTGATATCATTTGAGGGGATGAACAAATATGTGCTTGCAAATGCGAAGTTGAATCTCGGCGATTACTACCTTATGACTGGCGATATTTGGGAAGGCACTTTACTCTATTCTCAGGTGGACAAGGACTTCAGAGAAGACTACCTAGGTGAAAAAGCTAGGTTCAAGAATGCCCTACTTAGCTACTACAATGGTGACTTCGAATGGTCTCAAGCCCAGTTCGATATTCTGAAGGCCTCGACTTCAAAACTTATTTCCAATGATGCCATCGATCGTAGTGTCTTCATCCTCGACAATATGGGAACTGATTCCATCGTCGAGCCTCTAGAAATGTATGCAGAGACCGAGCTCTTGCTTTTTCAAAACAAATATGATGAAGCACTAAATAAGTTGGATTCTATTAAGTCTAGCTATGTAGCCCATCCTTTGCGTGATGACATACTCTACCTGGAAGCCAACATATTCAAGAGCCGTAAGGAATATGACCTGGCCATCAAAGCATACAATGAAGT
>CAZMYK010000362.1:0-4901 GCA_964570435.1 uncultured Saprospiraceae bacterium
CTGATTCTTTCAGAAAGACCAGAAGCGATGAAATACTTCTCGTGAAAAGTACTTAGTTCTTCCTCTATTTCTATAGTCTGTAAGCGCCCTCCCTCTCCCAATCCAGAGGCCAAGTAGAGCGTCGCATAGCCAGTGAAAGTGCCGATCTCCAGGACAGATTTTGCTGCAAAAATGGATACCAGCATTTTAAGCAATTGCCCTTGAACAGGTCCGGAAACCATATGTGGCCTCGTAGTCTTTAGGTAGGTTTCCCTCCTAAGCTCAGCAAAAAGAGGAGCTTCTTCTTCACTAAATTCAGCACAATATTGATACAAAGCCTCATTGTGATCCATCAAGTTTACGTTTTCTTTTTTTCATCACAATCGGATAAATCGTGACAGCTGAAATGATAACAAGCACCCCAAGATAAAATTCTAGGTTTAATTCTTTGTGCTCCTTTAGTAAGAATACGGCAAGGAAGATGCCATAAACGGGTTCAAGATTAACAGTTAGTGCGGATGCAAACGCGCTAATGTGGTTAAGCGCTTTAAGAGCTAGAACATAGGCCAACGTAGTACACAAAAGGGCTAGTATCAAGAGGAAGATCCAGTCACTGCCAGAAGGCCAGAATGAGTCAATTGGGTAATAGGTGTGCATGATCGGTAGACAGAGACTAAGGAAGAAACAAGCTGAGGTCAACTCTAGAAAACTAATTTCACGCTCCTTCCCATCTATGATGTATTTCTTATTGTAGCTAGTGAAAATCGCCGCTAGCAGGGCAGAAATTAGTCCAAAAAGCACTCCTAGCTTGTATTCTGGCGAAATGTTATTCACAATCAAGATCATTGCCGGTACAATTACTAGTCCAATCAGAATGTCTACCCATTCGAATCTCTTTCGAAGAATCAGTGGTTCGCAAAGAGCTACAAAAAATGAAGTACAGGCAAGTGCAACCAAGGTAATGGAGGCATTAGAATATTGAATTGCAGCAAAGAAAAAGACCCAATGTAGGCCAGTGATCACACCAATTAGGCAAAACCTTAGCAATTCGGTACGTGGCAATTCCTTAATGATGTAGGTAAATTTGATTAGAAAAAGGAAGCTAAAAGAGGTTACAAAGACTCTCCACCATACGATTACCATGGCAGGAAGATCAATAAGATCTCCAAGAATTGCCGTAAGACCAAATAAGAGTACTGCGATGTGTAATTCGATGTAGGCTCTCTTTAGTTTTTGCATCGGACAAAAATTATGATTTTTTTGTAAAATTACCGCTCAATTGGGAGGTATATATTTCCAAAGTTGGGTAATTGTAGTATTTTCGCTATTGATTCTAAAACTAATTACATTTTTGAAATGACAATTAAGCGAGGAGATAAAGCACCCGATTTCTCTTTGTATTCGTCAGAAAAGGAAAAAGTGAGCCTCGGTGATTTCCGAGGTAAGAATGTCGTTATTCTATTTTTTCCATTGGCTTTTACAGGAGTTTGTACGGCGGAATTATGTTCCGTTCGAGATGAGAAGAAAGACTACGAATCACTAGATGCGGAAGTCTTAGGTATCTCTATTGATACCGTGATGGTTTTAGATAAATTCAAGCAAGAACAAAACTACAATTTCACTTTACTATCAGATTTCAACAAGGAAGCTTGTCGTGCTTACGGTTCATTCTACGATGAATTTGTTCTCGATATGAAGGGTGTTGCAAAGCGTTCTGCCTTCGTCGTTGACAAGGAAGGAATGGTGAAATACGCAGAAGTTTTGGACAATGCTGGAGAACAACCCGACTTTGAAGCAGTAAAAAATGCATTAAAAGATCTAAATTAATCATCCTCATGAGTATTTTCGAATCCCTAGAAGTAGAAGAAGTACAATTAGCTGAAGAATTGACTGATATTGGTAACCTGTCTGAACTTATCGTATATAATGATGATTTTAATACATTTGACTGGGTTATAGAATGCTTCATGCAAGTTTGTGAGCATACCAATACACAAGCTGAACAGCTGTCCTTGATGGTACATTTCAATGGCAAGGCTATCGTCAAGACCGGCAATTACGACAACTTAAAACCAATGAAGGATGCGCTAATTGAGCGCGGTCTTTCAGCTGCAATAGAAAGTATGGCCGGCTCTCGTAGGTAGATGCCTATTTTCCATATTGACGAATCTAATCCAATTTTTCCCCACCCCTCACTAGCTGATGAACACGGCATAGTAGGTATTGGTGGCAACTTAGAAAGCAGCACCCTTATTAAGGCTTACCGTTCAGGCATATTTCCTTGGTACAGCAACCAAGAACCGATCATTTGGTGGTCTCCGAATCCTCGTTTTGTTCTCTTCCCCTCAGACTTAAAGGTGCAAAAATCAATGCGACCCTATTTCAATCAAGCACGATACACAGTCACTTACAACCAGTCTTTTCCACAAGTCATGAAGGCTTGTCAAAGAATTCGCAGGAGTGGGCAGGAGGGCACATGGATTACAAATGACATGTACGAGGCCTACTGTGTACTGCACAGCAAGGGTATCGCCCATTCTGTTGAGGTGTGGCAAAATGACAAGCTAGCAGGCGGTCTGTATGGCCTTGCAATCGGAAAGGTCTTTTTCGGCGAATCTATGTTCTCGCTAAGGCCCAATGCTTCAAAGTTTGGCTTCATCAGCCTAGTGCAAGAATTAAAGGCCAAGGGTTTCGAACTGATAGATTGTCAGCAAGAAACAAAGCACTTGGCAAGTTTTGGAGCACAAGGTATCGATAGATCACTTTTCTTAGATCTTGTGAACAAATATGTTGGTATTGGTACAGATGGTTCTACTACATTCCCATAAGATCAAAATCTGCAGGCTAGAGCATTTGAATTATACATAGATTGCTAATTTTGACTTTACAAAATTGCTGCCTCCACCTTTTTTTCAATTAATTCTCCCATCCACTCAAGGTCCCATATGACAAGGAAAGATCTACCTTTCCTAGCCTCAAATTTTCCTGCATTTTTTTTTGCCAATCACGGATTTGATTTTTGTTCGTTGTAGCTCTATTATCTAACAATTTTAATTAAAAACAACTATCAAAAATGAAAAATCTCCTTGCAATTCTCACTCTTGCGCTACTCTGTTTTAATTGTGAAAAAGAACCTGAGGTCACTCAAGAACCCGCACCCACGTCTATTGAACTCAGTACTAGCAGTATTTACACTGGACTAGCTGAAGGCTTTTATGTTGGACAATTTACCACTGACATTTCCTCTGGAATTAAGTATAGCCTGGTAGCTGGGGACGGGGATTCTGACAATGCTAGTTTCACGATTGCTGGAGACTATCTAAAGAGCAATGTTTCCTTTGATGCTAGCACAGGAGGTAGTAAGTCCATCAGGATAAGTGCTGATAATAAGGGATCCATATTTGAAAAGGAATTCACTATCGAAGTGAAAGTACTGAGTGGGCCAGCGCCCACTATAACTTCTCCGTCTTTTCTTGATGGAGAAGCCTTCCCAACTGACTTCGGTGCTGATAACGGAAATGTATCTCCGGACCTAATTTTTGGAAATGTTCCAGACAATACTGAGTCCATTGCATTAATGATGATCGACCTTGATTTCAACGCTAGCGTTCATTGGGCGGTATGGAACATTCCAGGTAGCAAGACCGAGTTAGTTAAAAATCAAACATGGGGTTCTAACACTGTTGTTGCAATTACCACTTATGGTGAAGGATATGTTGGTCCCTTTCCTCCAGTAGGAGATACTCACCGATATGAGATAAGCGCCTACTTTTTGGATGCAGACATCGATCTAACATCAGCAAACTACTCACAAATTGACAAAGCCATCGCTGGGAAAGCAATCGCAAATGCAAAAATCATAGGAACTTACACACCTTAAAAGCGAGAATGTTCCTGCATAACAAAAATACCATTCGGATTTGAGGTAAAGCTATCCACTTTAAGCCTCAAGAAAAAAAGCGATAATCCCTTCTACAGGATTATCGCTTCTTATATCTAGACAAGAGTTATTCCTACTTGAATCTGACAGAAACTTTTTCGCCAATCCAGCAACCTCCAACGGCTACTCTATCTCCCTTCTTCACCTTTCTCATAAAGCCATCTTCTTGCGTCGGAAGCGATGCTGCATACTTTCCAATTCTACTAGAAGCATCCTCCGCTACTTCAGGATCAATTGACTTAGCGTAGCTGTATTTCTCAATTGCAGCAATTATCGCTAACCTTTGATTCCAGGAGTCTCCGCACGATCTTGCTGTGCTGCCATACATATCACCGATGAGCATGAATGGTCTTCCCCAATTAGGTCTTGCTTCAGCAGCCTTTCTTGCCTCAGCTCTCGCTGCATTGTATTTCTTCATCTTTCTGAAAAGGATCGAAGCCTTGGAAAAGTGGTACCCTGCCTTCTTATCCATATCTTCTTCAGCTCCAATTGCTTCATCATACTTATCCAAAGCCTCTTGGAACTGTTCAGCTTCATACATTTTTCTAGCCATAATAGCAGGGTTATTTGCTTCAAACTCAGCTTGCTTTTCAGCATTTACCTTAGCAGCCCAAACCTCGTACTTTTCTTTCATTTCCTGCATGATCGGTAGGTCATCAGAACATCCCCTTCTTTTGAGCTGGTTGTAAATATCTTTTACTGTGTCGATATTGTCCGGATCTGCTTTGTAATCTGGTGTCAACTTTTCCAAAAAGTAGTCACAATCAAAGATCGCTTTTTCAATCTGGGCGTACTTTCCATTCACAGCATCAATTGCCTGCTGATAGTAGGCACCGTACTTTTCGTTGTTTTCTATATTATGTGCAGCAACATCATTCAGAAGCTTGTGTATTTCTCTTGCCTTGGCAGCATCAATCTTTTCAGCAATAAATTGATCTACTGCAATGTAGCCAAGTGGTGTCAAAACCGTGTATTCGACATT
>CAZMYK010000363.1:0-1073 GCA_964570435.1 uncultured Saprospiraceae bacterium
CTGAGATTCGGCCTGGGTCTGCCAAGCCCAATCCCTGTTCAGGTCAAACAAGTAGTGGTTCACGCGACCTCCTGGCCAAGGCTCATTATGTTCCCAATCAGAAGAATTAGGTGCTAGGGCCTTTTCAGCAATATTTTTGTTCCAATGCGTATATCTTGAGTAGCCATCAGGATTCACAGAAGGATCGTACAAAATCACAGTGTTCTCTAGCCACTTCTTAGTTTCTGGCTCGCTTGCGGTAGCTAGTTCGTAAAGGACAGGCATCGAACTCTCCGAACCTGCAGCCTCGTTCCCGTGCACACTAAAGCTAAGCCACACTAGGGCAATGTGGTCTACTTCTGGATAGTGCTTACCCTCAGAAAGCCCTGCTCGCCATAGGTTGTTCAATCTTATTTTCTCAATATTGTCAATATTCTCTTGTGAAGATATGATGAGATGGAGCAGGGGCCGACGCTGATTAGTTCTACCGTATTCAGAAATAAGGACGTTGTTGTTCTTTTCAGCCACATGGTACATATAATCCACCAAGAGGTGGTGTGGCGTGAATTCTTCTCCGATGGTGTGTGGTAGGAAGTCATTGGGAGATAGGGTTTGCGCACTAGTTGTTGCTAAGCAAAGCAAGCAAAATGTCCAGCTTAGAATACCTTTATATAGCTTCATATTTTCTATTTCAAACTTTGACAAAGACAAAACCTTAAAACTAAAAAAGTAATTACCATTATGTGTGGAAGAAGCTAAGTTTTCTCTATAATCTTAGCAATTGTGTCAGAATCCCCCATGGTGTAGTAATGCAAACAAGGAACACCCGCTGCCTTAAGCTCACGTGATTGTTGTATTGCCCATTCTACACCAATTTCCTTAATGTGACTTAGATTCTTAGCACTCAAAAGCGCCTTTGACAGGTCTTCAGGAAGATTAATATAGAAGTGCCTTGGAATAGAATTGATCTGATAACGCTTGGTCAAGGGCTTTAATCCGGGCACTATTGGCACATTGATTCCTACTTCACGGCACTTTTTAACGTAGTCGAAGTACTTCTGGTTATCATAAAACATCTGAGTGACAATGTAGTG
>CAZMYK010000363.1:1083-4896 GCA_964570435.1 uncultured Saprospiraceae bacterium
AATTTTAGCCTTCGTATACTTCAGGTCAGTTTCAATATTAGGCGCTTCGTATTGCTTCTCAGGGTAGCCAGCAACTCCAATACAAAAGTTGGTCTTATTCCCATTTTCAATATTAGAGTCTAAGTAAAGGCCTTTATTCATGTTGGCAATTTGCTCTACTAGGTCGACAGCATAGGAATGACCTCCTTCTTCTGGAATGAACTTGCTATCAAACTTACGTGCATCTCCTCTTAGGGCTAGAACATTGTTGATATTGAGAAAATTGAGGTCAATTAAGGCATCTTCCGTGTTTTCTTTTGTGAAGCCACCGCAAATTAGGTGGGGAACTGCGTCTACCCCATAACGATGCATCAAGGCTGCACAGATACCTACTGTTCCAGGTCGCTTTCTAATGGCAACCTTTTCAAAAAAACCAGACTTTCGTTCAGTATATATGAACTCTTCCCTGTGGTAGGTTACATCTATAAAAGGAGGTTTGAATTCCATTAGGGGATCCAAGGCGTCAAATATGGACTTCATACTCCCTCCTTTCAGCGGGGGAAGAACTTCGAAAGAAGTAAGGGTTTCCCCCTGCGATTTCTCGAAATACTCTGTTACTTTCATTTTCTTTCCATTCTGGAGCTGCAACTCCGTTCATAATCGTTATGAGGCGCAAAACTAGTAATATCTTATTAACTTCGCATCAAAATCCTCTAGACATTAGAAAAATAGCGCAAAAGTACACCGGCAAGTTAAGAAGTCTCAAATTCTCTTACATGGTCAATAATTTCTTCAACAGGAAGAAACTAGCTCATAACAAGAAGTTGTATCAAAAGTTTGGGATAAATAAGAGTATTTATAGTCCTATAGGCCGAGAGGACGTTGCGCATATAGATGGCCCACTTCCGTGGTTGGATAGGTCTACAAGTCTAGAAGCCGTAGAACAGCATCCTACTTTTCTTGCCTTCGATTTGGATCGTAAACAAGCCATCAGAAATTTCATAGAACATGGTTATCTTATCCTGAAGAACTTCCTTGACAAAGAAACAGTTGCAGAAATTAATGAGGACATCAAAAATCTCATTGAGCAAAATCAACTAGACTATAACTATGGAGGTAAGAAAATTGTGGAATCCTATAAAAAATCCGCGGTGGTCAACGCACAGTTCTTCAAAAGTCCTCAACTTATTGAGCTCTTAGAATTCCTGCTTGGTACTGCCATAATTCCTTTTCACACCATCAACTTTATAGAAGGCAGTGAGCAGAGGGCACACTCTGACTCGATCCACATGGCGACCGCTCCTCAAGGATATATGATTGCAGCTTGGGCGGCTCTGGAACATACGGATCAGAATAACGGACCCTTGTTTTACTATCCAGGAAGTCACCGTCTACCCTTCCTTACTTGCTTAGATTATGAAAGTGGAAACAGTAGATACCTCATCGGAGAAAGCAGTTATAGCAAATATGAGGACTATGTCCAAGAAATAATAGATTCAAATCACCTAAAGAAGGAATACTTCCATGCAGAACCGGGTGATATTTTAATATGGCATGCCAATCTTCTCCACGGTGGAGATCCTATTAAAGAGGAAGGAAGAACTAGAAAGAGCATGGTTGCTCATTACTTTGGAAGAGAGGTCTTGTGTTTTCATGAAATTTCTCAGCGACCAGCATTGATCGACTTCGGCTAGGCTTATTCTACCTTCTTTTTCTTTTTCTTGAAGTCACCACGCTTCCATGCTTCTATGAATTTCGCCCAGGCAGCTAGATCAAAAATACGTTGTGGTTTCAACTGACCTTGGTAGTACATCGCTTCAGCCTGTTGCTTCATATATATATTACCAGCTTCGAAGCCATCCCCAGGAACTACGGTTCGCAACTTGGCCAATGCGTTCTTGGCAAGATTCTGCTTAGCCCTTTCTTGCATTTCGTTGCTAACGTCTATTGCTAGAAATTCTATATCAAAGTACTCTCTGCTTGGCCATGGGTAGATCGTAGCCATCGGGAGCAGAACGGAATCTTGCGACATTATTTGGATGAATGAATATAGATTTCCGCTGATTGTATCAGGGATCTCGAATTCTACCGTTTGATATCCCAGGTGAGAAAAAACAATGGTCTCTCCCACTCTACCGGCAAGTGAAAAGAACCCATTCAATTCAGAAACAGTCCCCCTACTCGTTCCCTTGACACCTATGTTGGTGTATGCAAGTGGCACAGCATTTTCATCTTGTTCCGTTACAACAAGTCCAGAAAACTGTACTACTCTTATACTGTCACTATTCACTTGAGCTCCCAAAGACAGTGAAGCAAGGAGTAAAAAAACAAGCAAGGAAAATTTGGACTCGACTCTTCTCATAATACTATGCAAGCAAATGTAATTATAATTAATAACAATGACCTAACGCCTTAAGTTGACTTGGTGGAATATGTATGCCTCATTTAACAAACTTTTAACCTCTTTAGATGTCAGCTAATTAACATATAAAAAAAAGTATGATAAATAGTTGAGTAAAAACATAGGGTATTTCGAAAAAAATAAGTCTTAAGTATGAGTCCTGTTTTTTTAGGACTTCAAATAACAATTAAATTGCAAATTTTATGAAGTGTATTTACACCCTCGCACTGATATTGGTGTCTTCGTTACTAGTTAGCGCTCAAAATAATGCTACGAAAAGGTACGCCAAGATCCACCAAGATAAAAAGTACATTATCACGGAGACCATTTTCGATGATGGTCATAAGGAGCAATATATCACAAGTGTTCCACTTTCTGAAACTAGAAAGATGAAGGTAAAAGGTGAACTTCCAAGACTAAAGAATATTGACTGGGATGAGAGAATGGATGTAGCAGGCAACCAAAAGTCCGCAAATGGTCCATTGGCTATTGAAAAGGCATTTAATAATGCACTAACACAGACTGAAAAGCAACTAGGTCTTGCAGAGGGAAGCTTCGGTAGAATTGAAATAGACGTGGACTTTTTCAATAAGGGAGAGCAAGAGCAATCACTTACCATTGTAAATAAGGTAATAGCATCCCTATCGACTGTTGAAAGATTCAGCAGCCTGCTTCCACTAGAATCTGTTGACAAGAAAATTAGTGATAATTCTAAGAAAATTGCATCCAGCCTATTGGCAAATGGCAAGTCTACTAATCAAACTGCGGCTGAGATGCTAGGATTCAGAAATGTGGAGTTTTCTGAACACTTCAAGAATGATGCGGTATTCTTGACGAATAGCGAAACTGAAATCGGAATGCCACACATTCAAGCGATTTATAGCTGGATTTTTGCTGATGCGCATACTGGATGGTACAACAGAGGCCTTCTTATTAATAGCCATAAAAACAATAGTTCAAAGGGACTAAACGACGACTACATGCAAGAGGGTAAGGAAGGCATAATCGGCGTAGGAATTGCACAGGGAGCATTTATTGAGTCCGTAATTCTAGATCCGACTTTCGAGAAAGCGACAAGCGTTGTTTTTCAAATGGTGGATCCACTCAAGAATTCAAAGTACAAATTTGAAATTCAAGAATTATCAACCAACTACGAAACAGATGTTGCCGCTAGAAAGTAATCTAGACGCAAGCAAGGATATAATATTCGCATAGCAAAAAGAAGATTGACACACTTATGAAGCGAAAGCCTTAATCGAATAGATTAGGGCTTTCGTCATTTTTATATTTGTTGTAATTGCTGGCGACAAAATAATTCAATAAATCTAGAAAGATTCCAATCCAAGTGCATGGTGAAGTACTTCATCCATTCGCTCTACATATAGGAATTCTACACCACCGATGTACCTAGGATCGATTTCTTCTACATGCCT
>CAZMYK010000364.1:0-4895 GCA_964570435.1 uncultured Saprospiraceae bacterium
CATCAGGATCTGGCCAAGCACAACCAGGACAGTCAAAACCACCCTTCTGATTAAGCTTTCGCATGGTTGAAACTGCGCTTCCTGGTTTCATGTACTTTGAAATTTGCAGCAGAGATGAGCTTAGTGCAGGAAATCCTGCTGCAGTCTTCTTAGGGCTGCCTACAGACCCGTTCTTCTCTTCTACAGGTATTGTGCTTGGTTCTTTATCCTTCACGATTAATTCTGTATGAATGACTATAAATATTGTAACTATCTTTTTTTAGGAACCCAATGAGTGTGATTCCTGAGGCTTCAGCGAGATCCACTGCCTTACTTGTTGGAGCACCAAGGCAGGCTATAATAGGGATACCGGCCAACCAAGCTTTTTGACACATTTCATAACTACAGCGGCCACTTAGAATCGCAATGCTTTTTCTTAAAGGAAGGAGCTGGTTTTTGATACAATGACCTACGACCTTGTCAAATGCATTGTGCCGACCTACATCCTCAGCTTCAGCTAGAATAGAAGCATCTGCTTGCATTAAAGTGATTTTATGATTACCCCCTGTTTGATGAAAAGTATCCCCTTTTTCCGAAATAGTTGAGAAGCATTTTAGTATCAACTTACTGTTTACAAAAAAGTCCTTTTGATATATGGGATATAGAGAGTGGAAGCTTGCATCTTCCCAACTTGGGCGATTACACAGACCACAACTACTGCTGGTGTAAAAGCTTGCAGGCCTAACATCAATCTCACCACTAAGTTTAATTCTTATTGCATTGTCTCCATGCTCTAAAATATGGTAGGAATCTGACTGTGTCAAAATGCCCATGTTGAACAGCAAACCTAGACACAAGTCTTCATCCGAGCCCGAGGTTCTCATTGTTACCAGGAGGGGACTTTTCGAAGAATTAAGATAAATCTCGAGAGGTTCTTCTTGGACAATACAATCTACAACATCTTCAAAAGTTGAAGTGCGGTATCTAATTATTTCTTTTTTGACGATTGATCTCAATTTTCTGCTATAATCTGAGATCAAGTTACGACTTTCAAAAAGACTGCGAAGAACTAGTTGTAATTAAAGTTCTTATCATCGATTGCTGAGCCTTCCACAATTCCCAGTGTGCGGATTCTCGGTGTCAAGGTATTCTTCTTAAGGGTTATATGCATATTATTACTGGCATTATTGCCCTTTTCAGAATGGTAGATCGTCTTTTCACTATTAAGCCATTTTTCAAAGTCATTAAAAGGTAGGAATATTATAAGTTCGTTGCTGTCATACATCGTACATAACTTATCACTTCCTTCCATTCGAAGGCTTATTAGTAATGGTTCTTCATCAAGTATAGAAAATCTGAAGTTGTCTTGAATCAGATAACTCCGAGACAGACTCACAAGGTCGATCTCATCAAGCTCTATGAAGAGCTCGTTCTTTGCTATTTGAATTCTCATGCGATTAAGTTGGTATTTACAGAACCGAAAGTAAAACAAATTTTTCGATTAGTCCTCACCTCGTTCAGACGAATTTTCACATGTTAAATATGTGTAAAGTCTAAGATTTGACATATTATCAAATACTCTAAGACATGTACAGATTTGGCTTTTCATATATATAAATATATCCTACTTCACTAACGGTTGATAATCAATTACAGAAAAACTTAAATAATTAATATTTATCGAAATTTGTGCTTACAAATGCACGTACACAGTAGATATGAAAACTTTGCATGAGTGAAATAAAAATGTGTTATTCTACCATTTCTTTTTTCCAGGCTTTATATCCACCGTCCAAATTATGGACCTTTGTAAAGCCATTTTTGATCATCAGTCTGCAAGTTTTTGCGCTCCTACCTCCTCCCTTACAATAGATATAGTAATCTTGAGATTTATCCATAGCAAGTAACTGCTCCGCAAAGTCGTCCTCATAAAAGTCGAGAGCTAGCGAGTTTTCGATGCTGCCTCCACTGATCTCTTCTGGAGTCCTAACATCCAAGACCACTGAATTGCTTGACTTTATCGATGAGGCAAAATCTGCAACGTTCATGTTTTCATAGGTAACAACAGTTGCTTTTTCTAAAGAAGGTGCTGCAATTGGGCTGTCTACGGAAGACTTACAGGCCACCAGGGCGACGACAAAAAGGACTAAAATATATTTCATTTCACAAAGATAGATAAGTCATTCTTTTTCTCCTAATGTTAAATTAATGTAAACTTAATGTGAATATAAGTTGTTTATTATGTTAATTTAATGTAAATTAATTGTGAAACCAATGTTACTGAATACGAGAATCGAGAATTATGAGAAGAAACATGGCATTTGCGAGTACAGCAATCTTATTATTAAGTACCTACTTTATTGGTAGTTGCGCTACTAGTTATCAAATAAGACCTGTCCTAGAGGGCAGTGATCCCTACATAGAGGTTACTTTAATTACACAAGCAGATTTAGAGGGCAACGCTACTCTGGTTTACTTCGATAAGGCATGGGGTGAAGAAAATCTTTTTGATTGCATCTCAAGCATCGAAGTTCTAAATACCGGTGCAAGGATTAGAAAGGTGCCCGAGCAGAACAGGATTTACATAAAATCCAAGCCTTCTGAATCGCTTGTTGTTAAGTATTCTATCCGTCAAGACTTCATTGGCCTTGCTGAAAAGGCGCACTACTATAGACCACTTGTAAATCAGAATTACTTTCACTTGTTCGGACATCGACTTTTTATGATTTCCGAGCAGCTCTATGAGTCAGAAGAGAAACAAGATGTCACTATTAGCTGGGCTAAGACGCCCTATCTTGTGCAGCACAATTTTGGAATCGAGGAAAGTGCAACCTACCGTATAGGTAGAGATGAGTTATTAGAGTCTATAGTTGTTGGCGGAGACTTTAGGAGGGAGAGTGTCCATATTAACGGGATCACTGTGCACTTACTAACTCGGGGTAAGTGGAAGAATTTTAGTGATAAGAAACTTGCTCAGAAGCTGGAATCGATCATTGAAGTTCAAAGAGAATTTTGGAACGACTATTCTGATGATATCTACACTGTTACCTTACTACCCTTATACCACCAAGGAGCTGGTTACTTAGGAGGGGCAGGTCTTAGCAAGGGTTTTGCGTCATACTGCTCTAATGCTGACCTTTCAAGACTGGAAGATCTGACAGGCTTATACTATCATGAAATCATGCATCATTGGATTGGTGGAAAAATAAGAAATGCCAGTAGATCAGAGGAACTTTGGTTTTCTGAGGGATTTACGGAATATTTTTCACATCTTTTGATGCAGCAAGAAGGAGAAATCAGCAAGGCAAAATTAGGTAGGATAAAGTCGAAAATCAACCGACTCCATACTGCCTCAAAATATGCACAAATTCCAAACAGCGAACTTTCCTTATTTTCAACTGCAGATGAAGAAGAGGACGGAGACTTAGAAAGTACTCCCTATAGGAGGGGCTTTTTGTACGCCCTCTACCTTGATAGACTAATGAGTGAGCAGCAAAATTCAAAAGGAAGTCTTAGCGATTTCATGTTGTCCCTATTGGAAGAGTCCAGCACACAGAATATGAGCAATTCATATTTTCGTAGTAAAATATGTGACTGGTTGGGTGCTCAAGAAGGAGAGGCTTTTGATTCGTACATCCTTAATGGTGATCTAATCGAAAAAGATCTACTCTTCTGAGGCCCTAATTTTTTCAATAAGTCTTCCATTTTTAGAACTTTCAGTGATTTCGATTAACTTAAAGCTTCAGTACTGTTAACTACTAAAATGGAAATTTATGTCAGCTAAGTATATCATTGCCTTAGACCAAGGAACTACGTCTTCTCGGGCCATTCTTTTTGATCATAGAGGTAGCATTGTTGCCATGGAACAACAGGAGTTTACACAGTACTTCCCGCAGCCAGGCTGGGTTGAACATGATGCAATGGAAATATGGGAAAGCCAGCATAAAGTTCTAGATGACTTGATTTCTAAAAATGGAATTGGTAGTTCTGAGATTGCCGCTATCGGTATCACGAATCAACGTGAAACCACCCTTGTTTGGGATCGTCATACGGGCGAACCGATTCACAATGCAATCGTTTGGCAAGACCGCAGGACTGCCCAGTTTTGCGACCAGCTTAAGGCCGAAGGAAATTCTGATGTGGTCAAATCGAAGACAGGTTTAGTCTTAGATGCGTATTTTTCTGGAACTAAGATCAATTGGCTACTGAACAATGTAGAGGGTGCAAGGGAAAAGGCGGAGAATGGTGACTTGCTATTCGGAACGATGGACACTTGGATTGTGTGGAAACTGACAGGAGGTAGAGTTCATGTGACAGATGTAACCAATGCAAGTAGGACCATGCTATTTGACATAGAAAATTTGTCGTGGGATGAGGGCCTAGCTAAGATGCTGAATGTTCCTTTGTCCATGCTGGCTGAGGTCAAACAAAGCAGTGAAATTTATGGCAAGACAGAACAAGGGATCCCTATTGCGGGGATTGCTGGAGATCAACAAGCTGCGCTTTTTGGGCAAATGTGTGTGCATCCAGGTATGGCCAAAAATACCTATGGAACAGGTTGCTTTTTAGTGCTGAATACCGGACCAGAAATTGTAAGATCGAAAAATAATTTGCTAAGCACAATCGCATGGAAGATAAATGGTGAGGTAAGCTATGCCTTAGAAGGATCCGTCTTTGTAGCAGGTGCAGTTATTCAGTGGTTAAGGGACGGACTTGAGCTTCTTGATTCTGCCGAGAAAAGTGAAGTAATGGCAGCTTCTGTGGAGGATAATGGCGGTGTATACTTCGTTCCAGCGCTGACGGGGCTAGGTGCTCCCTATTGGGATCAATATGCTAGAGGGACGATTGTTGGAATTACTAGGGGAACTACTAAGGAACATTTCGTCAGAGCTGCCCTGGAAAGTATTGCTTTTCAG
>CAZMYK010000365.1:0-4892 GCA_964570435.1 uncultured Saprospiraceae bacterium
CTTTTGGGCATCGTTAATTGGAAAGAAATTCCCACGCGAGTCTGTTTGAGCTAGCAACGTCTTTACAGCCTTAATTAGTAGTTCATTTCGATATTTGAAGATTCTGAGTTCTGGCCTGTGGTTTTCGAGGGCTTGGGCAAAAACCATAAAAGGAAGCATGGCATAGCGATGGTAATAGGGCCCTTCTTCATAGTAGCCATCTGGTGAAAATGCATTATCAATCTGAGCAAGGAAGCCAGCTTTAGCATGACCATCTTCATAAATGTACCCTCCATCATTATCTTTTGCAAGACCTGAGGCCTCATCGATTTTCAGCCCATACAGCGCCCTATCTACTAAATCACTTCTACCCGTCGCAAGACCAACCATGCCTACAGCGGCATTTCCCCAAGTCGAATGATTATGAATTCGATTAAAAAACTGAGGACTTCCTATAGAAATGTAGTCCGCATAGGGAAGAAGAAGTTCTTCCTCTATTTTTCTTTGCTCATCTGCAGTGAGATAATCGAAGACAGCATCATAGGCTTGTGAAGTATACACGAGCCAATTTGCATCATTTAGGCATTGCCAGAAAAGCTTACCTGGGGCATACGACTTTTTGCTTGGGTGACTTGTAATCTTCGAGAAAAGAGCTACGTATTCTAGCAACATGTCTCGAACAAATATTGCGTACTTTTCATCTCCAGATATTTGATGCAAGAGTCCGGCAGTAAGCATATTGCCGTAGTTTTTCTTATGAGTTTCATGGCTATGGCCTCCTCCCATATCTAGTGGTAAGGGAAGTAAGAAATCTTCTGCAAGAACTTCCTCAAAGTCCGCCTGTGATTGCACGAGTTGGCTCCTGAACATATCGGGCAGTGGGCCTTTCTGGATCATCTTTACTCCATCGTAGGTCAGTAGCAGGTTGGGATGTTGCGCTCTTGCTTCAACGAGGGATAAGACGAATAAAAAGAGGATAGTATTTAAGATGCCCTTATTCATTGATCACTTTAACATTCTCTTTAACAAAGGCTTCATCATTCGAAGTCAATCCTGCAGAATTCCTGAAGCTTGTATTTCGGACGGCGATCACTGGGTCGCCAACAACTAAGTGCAGGTCTAATTTCTTAGAATCAATAAAGCTTAGGTTATCCATATTGGCCAGCTGGACACCATGGATTGCAACTGCCGCGTCTTCTCTATTCCGCTTATCATGGCCTACGTTCTTGAAGCTAGTATTGGTCAGATCTAGAATGGGACCAAAGGTGCTTTCATCCCTTCCTCCTCGATGGAGGTTGATTGCTACCCCTCCAATATCGCTGAATGAACATTCGTCCACTAGGACATTCTCGGCATTGTAAATTCCTATATCATCCGTCTCCTTATTCATGTTAAGAACATGCCCAGAAATATTATCAAAGTTGCAATTCACTAAGGATATAGAATCCGCGAAGGTGTTCTTATAAACACGAAGGACGTTAAAACTATGATTCACATCTAAATCAACAAAATCGCAGTCCTTTGCCATGAATTTGTAGTTATCAATCATGCTATACCTACTCGTTCTCACAACACTATTTCCAGCATAATCATCGCACTTTCTACCAGACACTTTAAGGCCTTGAAGTGAAAGTGAACCACCATTTTCAATATTAAATAGTGAGGATCTTTCAAACGTGATTGTAGGTCTTTCCCCACTCGACTTAATGGTCAAGGTATGGCTAATATCAATTGCCTTACTTTGATGGTATTCGCCTCCAGACTCTAGCACTAGTACGTCTCCCTTAGTGGATTCCTTCACTGCCTGAAGGATGGTATTTTCACCAGAACTAACAAGTATTTCTCGTCCTGTGTTGAAGGTGATGCTGTAATCCATTTTTGGATACCAAGAAACTCCGGTGTTTTCACTATTCGGGCGTGCCCTATCTGTTATTGGCCCCACGTTTTCGATGCCTTCTGGCCTCAGGAGGCCATCCACTCTGGTAAAGGAAACTTCCTTCTTGTCAAATCCTGTACTGATTTCACGCCCATTGTTTCGTGGAAGTTCCATATTAGGACTTATCGTATTTCCTTCGAATTTGATTCCACTTACGTCGTCATATACTGTGAAGACTGCATCCTTCTTAGTATTGTAAATCAAGTTATTTGACATCTCAGAATTGATAGGGACAGCGCTGCGCTCCTTGTCGCTACCAGCACAAAGTTGGACATAATCGCAATCCACAATCAGGTTATTAGAGGCCTTGGAATCAGTTACCTGGAAGTAGCGATTGATAGGAGAATTAGGGACCCCATTCATCACCACTAAGGCGCCACGAAAGCGATATCCAGTAAGGCCCTCACAGTAATTATTATTGACAGTTTGCTTTTCGTTGATGATTCTGATGCCACCAGTATTGGCCTTGCCATTTCCGAAGAAATAGTTGTTTTCGACTAAGGTCTCATTGCCATGCCTCATCGTTAAAGTACCCTGACACTCATAAAATGTATTATTTCTAAATGTGTTCTGACATGACTTATTCGATATGATTTCATGTTCGCCATTACACATTTCAAAGTAGTTATCTTCCACAAGCGTGTTGGAATTCTTAAGAGAGTGGTGACTTGTTCCAATCCTAAGCGTCTCGCCACCATTGGAACCTAGAATCGGATTATAACCAAAGAAATTGTGATCGATTCGATGCTTATTCTCTAAACTTTCCTCTGAATTAAGCCGCACAGCCATGGTTACTCCCCTATTCCTCTTTCCAACTAGGTAGTTGTGATCGAACCTTCCATTCTTGCCATACATTCCGACCCAATAGTCAGACTCATGTCTTTCAGAAGGGTTGTAGTTATCAATCACACATTCAGTCACTCGACAATTGTTACATAGCTCTTTGCTGTCTTTTTTGAAAGAGATTACCTCACCGGTAGGTGTATGACCATTCCGAAATACAAGACCTTCGACGATCAGGTGGTCGCCCGCCAAGCGAATATTTGATTCACCTTCCAAGGTTGATTTTCCCTTAGTTTCAACTGTTAACTTGATAGGTTTTTCGGCCGTACCGCTAGCGTAAAACTTTAGTTCGGCATTTTCCCAAACACCATTTGCTAGGGTAATGACATCGCCTGGCTCAGCATTTTCCACCGCCTCATTGAACTCGTCAATATTAGAAACGAGGTCGCCACTAGTTGTCGAAGCACAACTATATGCTATTGCTAAAAGCACTATCACAAATAAATTTACCTTCTTCACATTTTGGAATTTGATCCGTCTAAGGAAAAAAGAATGATTAGAGAACCTTTCACGACATTCTCTAACCATTTCTTTTTGAAACAACTCACTACTATATTTTAATCAATGAGAAACCTCTAACTCATAGTACTTAATTCGAGCAAAAGATCCTTCATCCTTTGTTGCAAGGTAGTTCCCAGCCTTGAAGTAATTTTCGAAAACCTCCCACTTTTTAACATGTATGTCATCAAAAACCATAGATTCTTCATCGTCTAGGATGACCTCTAGCCTATCCTTTGAGGCAATTATTTCTAGTTCGAATTCATCGAAATCCACCATCTTATCAAACCACAATCCTTCATCTCCCCAAGCGGAAGTTTTAAGAATTTCAAGATCATCCACTTCTACATCCTTCAACACTTTTCTGATTACCCTCACCTTTCCCTTAGACCAGTAAATCTTGAGCACTGGAGGTGCGTTATTATCGTCTTCACCTATCAGGTCTCTTTGCTCGTTTGTGAGTCTACCATGTATCTGCATGACAATTGTTCGATGGTATTTGCCCTCAGAATCCTTGGAAATTTCACCCATTTTCAGTTTCCCCTTCATTCTCCCGCCTTCTTCGAAGGTCCAATTGGTAGAATTGCTACCCGGATCCATCTGTTCTCTTAATTCACATCTAGAAAAAGATGAGTTAGCTGTGCTAGCTCCAGGAAATGTATAGAAAACCAAGGAACCATCTAAGGAGTCATTGTACATGTAAGGGAGCAATAGCTCACTTTCAGCATAGTTCAATATCTCAGGTGGTTCAACCTCAGTAGGTTTACCGATCGGAAGTGTGACCTTCCAAGTGCTAAGATCAATTTTAGGTAAGAAATAGTCTACCCCTTCAACCTTTTGATCTACCTGCTCTTCTTCTTCCATTGGGTCTTCCTCTTCAACTACCTCAGCAGGTGGAATGGTACAGCTAACAATGAACAATAGCAGGCTCATGAAGGAAATCACGCTAGTCAGATTAAGACCTAAGAAGTTTCTTATTATCAAATGTCTTTTCATTATTCGCTCTCTATTACTTCTACATTATCAAGGAAAACTTCATTGTCACTATCTACAGCACCTAAGGCTCTAACGTATATTACAATCTGATTAGAGGAGGCTGTGAATGGCAATGTCGTTTTGGTAAACATTGACTTGTCGGAATTAAAATCATTCGTGATATCAACATAGGCATCGATTGCTGCATCATTCTTATCTGCGTCGATTCCGACCTCAGTAGTGATCTCCGTATTGAGGATAAATACCTCAGTGTTAATTCCTTCTACTTCGGAGCGAGTATCTATCGAAAAGATGTAATCTTCCCCTTGTTGTACTTGAACGAGCTGATACAGTCTCCTGCAACTGGCACTAAACTTACCTCCCCTGGTCTTGGATCCATCCGCAAAAGCACCATCCGAGGTAGAATTCGGTTGTTCACTATCACAATATGCGCCATCGATGTAGTTATTCAACTCCGTGTTATTCCAAAGTTCTCGGTATGGACTAGGAACTTCATTTCCATCATTATCTACCACTGTACTATTTGGAGTCATGTCCCATGCGTCAGCGTTATCACTTGTCTTTTCTACAAATTCATCAAAGGTTCCGTTGAGAACTTTTACAATGAAGCCCTCAGCAACGGTAAGTTCTGCAGTCGAAA
>CAZMYK010000366.1:0-4882 GCA_964570435.1 uncultured Saprospiraceae bacterium
GTTGCATTTGCAAGCCACTCTAGGTTTCAAAAAAATAAAAATCTACGAATTCAAAAGAACCTAAAATTAAAGGAGGAACTAGCCACACTCAAGTTGACTTCACTAAATTCTCAGATGAACCCCCACTTTATTTTTAATGCACTAAGTTCTATCCAGCAACTCATTGCATCGGGTGAATCGGAAATTGCCGAAACCTACCTTTCTAAATTCTCGAAACTGCTTCGACATGTGATTCAATATGCAGCCCATAAGGAGGTTAGTCTGCAAGATGAAGAACAATTTATCAGGAACTACCTTGACCTTGAACTACTTCGATTTGAAAATTCTTTCGAATATCAAATACACAATAAAGTGGAAAACTCAGAAAAGATTTATATTCCACCATTCTTCGTGCAACCTCAAATAGAAAATGCAATCAAGCATGGCCTTTTGAACCAAAAAAAGAAGGGCAATATCGAAGTAGTCTTCCTCCAAATTGGCCATAGTGTCCAAATAACCGTTGAAGACAATGGCGTGGGAAGGAAGCATGCAGAAAAAAACAACATTTATCACAACACGAATACGAAAAAAGGCAATCTTCTAGTTTCCGAAAGAATCAAAAACCTTAACGATCTTAACTATGAATCAAGTTATCAGATCAAAGACCTAGTTGAGAACCAGGAAGCAAGTGGTACTAGGGTCACATTGACCTTTCCCCTAAACCAAATTTCCAAGTAATGAATGTAGTTATTATTGAAGACGAAGTTAGGAACCAAAAACTATTGAAATTGCTACTTTCCAAGCACTATCCTTCTTGCAAAGTTGTAGGACAAGCGGAAAGTGTGGAGGGCGCTGCTGAGCTGATTCTTAGAGAGAAACCGGATGTGATATTACTAGATATTCAATTGAAAGATGGTAGCGGATTTGATGTTCTTCGGGCCATTAAAGAAGAGCATCCACCAGCTGTGATATTCACTACGGCATACAATGAATATGCGCTTGAGGCTTTTAAGTTCTCAGCTGTCAACTACCTACTTAAACCGATCGACAAAGACGAGTTAGTTTCTTCTCTTGATAAGGCTAAGGACCTTCAAAAGGACCTGCAGATATCGAGTGTCCGCCTCCTCCTAGACAAAATTGCGCAGAAAAACGAAGATCCAATTATATCTATTTCAGGGACTAAGAGCACAGAATACCTTAAGATAGGTGATATCATCCACATACAAGCAATGGGCGCCTATAGCAAGATTTTCATGAAAGACGGCAGCACTCACACCGTTTCAAAGGTGATCAAGGTCTACGATCAGATGCTGAGCCCTCATCAATTCTTCAGAGTACACCAATCACACCTAATTAATCTAAGATGTGTCAAGAAGTTACACAAGGGAGACCACACTGTGATCTTAGAAAACGGCGATGAAATATCCATTTCAAGGAAAAAGAAGGAAGCATTTACGTCAGCAATGAATAAGATGATACTTTAGACATCCTTCACTGGAAGATCCATCAAGGTGTTGGCCCTTAGATATATCTTAGCCTTGGACCTATCTAGAACAATGTCGAACCGTTTCAACAGCTCACCTCCGAGAATACTGTTTTTCTGATTGCCAATCTTACCTTCAAAAAAGCCCATGGGTAGGTCTTCGAACCTAAAATCCCCTAGATCAAAAAACGGCATAATGGCCTTCTTCTTTTTCAGCACATTTCCTTGTGAATCTTTGAGCTCGCTTTCATCTGTAAGATCTAGCAAATTCATGTCATTGGCGCTGGCAAAACCATCATCTAAGAGGATTGTTCCGGAATAGCCAGAGTGAATCATAAACCTATTCATGGACCAAGCTTTCCCATTAAAGCACTGCCCAGAAATGTACATAAAGCCATCTTTGATTTCTAGGTCCATTGCGTTATAGCCCATTAGATCTGGTTTCTCCTCGTGGACCACCATCAATTCCTCGTCAAAGTCAAATTCTATGTAGCGATCCTCAAATAGGTTGGGACCAAACTTGCCATCAGAAAAATGGGCAGAAAGTTTACTTTGCCACACGACAACGCTGTCCCAAGAATAAGAACCAAGACTTAGCCTATTTCCAAGTGTGTAGCTACCTTCTCCGCTTCCTCCCCAGGAATTGACGTTATCTACCTTTGAAGCTTTCTTCTTTGCCTTCAATTTTTCTACTGCTTCGTAGGTCACAGAAACATCTGTGGCGGCAGAATGAAACATGAACTGCAAGGTATCAGCATCGTTAAGAATGGCCTCCACAAGTACATTATTGTAGGAGGTAAGTTGAAAAGGAAGGGTATCCGTCTGTGCATCGATTTGACTAAGCAATCCAAAAAAGAATAAGGCTATAATCCGCATGATCTAATAATTTCGTGATTTTTATAAAAGTCATGGCCCATATTTGGCACCTCGTGAAAGTTAAGATCTAGCTTGGAAAACCATTCATTTTTCGGACGAAAGGGTTCATCGCTTCCATAGAATAAGTTGATTTCACAATCTGGCTTCCTACTTTCATATCTAAGCCTCGTTGCAGATAGGCATATTAACCGCCGACACTTCATCCCTTCTAAAGCAGCCTTCCAGGCAATCGTGCCTCCTATGCTTATGCCAATCACTGTTTCTACTTGATATTCGTGCAAGTTCTGAACTGCCCTTGCTATGCCACCTGTGATGAAACGCTCATGTACATTATGATCTATATCTATCTCTCCCAGCTTTCTGCTATCTATCCGGCTGATAGGCCCTTCCATTTCTACGCCAATATCCATCCAACCATGTAGGTCAGAAAGCACAAGTACATTGACTATTTTATTCAATATGTGGTATTTAAATAACCGCAAAGAAGTGGAAAAATAAGTAACTTTCAATAATGAAATTCAATGGATGCTTGCTTGCTCTGCTAATCATGCTGCTCTTTTCTTGTCAGAAAAGTATCCCCAGCGAAGTTCGCGCTCTCATTAATAGTAAGCAAGATCCCATCTCATACAACAATGAGGTCTTGCCCATCCTTTCGGATCGATGCTTTTCTTGCCATGGCCCAGATAGCAATACTAGAAAAGGTGAATTACGACTTGATGAGCGCCCTGAGAACCACATCTTAGACTTGGTAATCGATCGAATTCTAGCCGAAGACCGGGAAACGATGATGCCACCCCCAGAAAGTAAAATGACACTAACCCATGAAGAAAAGGCTAGCATCATAAAGTGGATTCGAGAAGGCGCAGAGTATGAAGAACATTGGGCCTTCCAAGCACCCCAAAAGGCAAGCATCCCAGCCTTACCAGAAGGCTACCAAGGTCATAATGAGGTAGATCATTTCATAGCACAAACCTTAGCTAAGGCCGAACTATCACAATCTGAGATCGCAAGAAAGGAGCGCCTGCTCAGGAGGGCAAGCTTAGACATCACAGGTCTACCTCCTAGCATAGAAGAAATAGATGCCTTCTTGGTAGATGATTCCGAAAATGCCTATGAAAAAGTGCTAGACCGCCTCCTCGCTTCTCCAGAATATGCAGAAAGAATGGCCATGGAATGGATGGATATTTCACGTTATGCAGATTCACATGGGATGCACGCTGATGGTTCTCGGATGATGTGGCCATGGAGGGACTGGGTGATCCAAGCCTTCGATGAAAATATGGCCTATGATGAATTTGTGAGCTGGCAGATTGCTGGTGATATGATGCCGAACGCAAGCTATGAGCAAAAACTGGCCACAGCCTTCAATCGCAACCACACTATGACAGCAGAAGGCGGAGTGATAGATGAAGAATTCCGTCTGGGTTATGTCTATGATCGGACTGAGACATTCTCTACTGTATTTCTTGGGCTTACCATTGCTTGCGCAAGATGTCATGATCACAAATTTGACCCCCTTTCTCAGAAAGAGTTCTACCAGTTAGCTGCTTATTTTAACAATGTCAAGGAACTGGGCATGACAGGCGATGATGGAAACTATGGCCCCATGCTAGCAGTTGTCTCAGAGGTGGAAGCAAATGAGTTTGCCGACCTTGATAGTGAGATTCGTAAGCTCTCTAAGGATGAAATTTTCGACATTAAGGAATTCGTCGACATTTCTGGTGAAGACCCACTCTTCCATGGCAGAATTGATAAACTTAAGGCTACCTTGATTGATGGGAAGAGCAACTTTACTAGTAGAACAAAAAATGGGCTTGTTGATGCAAGGAACGGCAAAGCCGCCTTTTTGACGGGAGAATATGATGAATTGAACGTCGGTAAGCTACCGATCTTTAAAGCCCATGATGCCTTTGCAGTTTCGCTTGACATTAATACTTCAAAATTAGAGGAAGGCAAGACCCAGACCCTAGCTGGTACCTCTGGTCACAAAAATAATTTTTGGAGGGGTTGGGACTTTTATCTTGATGATCGTAACCGTCTTAATGCTAGGCTGATACATAGCCTACCCCATAACTACATCCATGCAAGAAGCGAAGATAGTATTCCGATAAATGAATGGCACAAGGTATCTTTTACCTACGACGGCAGTTCTCTGGCCACTGGCATCAATTTCAAAATAGATGAAAAGGATGTGGAAGCTATCCCTATCTTCAATAACTTATACAAGCACATCCGGACACCACAAGGAAACAAAGGGATGTCAATTCCCATTAAAGTAGGAAAGTCTTATCGAGCATTCACTGGGGAGTATGGTGTGTTCAAAGGGATGGTTGATGAACTTAAGATCTATCACTTTCCAAAACAAGACCAACTGCGCAGCAAGGTGAAGGAGAAATTCCAAAATTTCGAAAAAGTAGAAGAAGTGATGGTTATGGAAGAGATGCCGAGTCCCAGGAAGGCCTTCATGTACAATAGAGGAGAGTACGACCAACCCAGTGCTGAAGTAAGTGCTGGAACTCCAGCTGCCCTTCATCCCTTTTTAGA
>CAZMYK010000367.1:0-4877 GCA_964570435.1 uncultured Saprospiraceae bacterium
CTATTCTCTATGTTTACAACTATTCGGTCTGCCTTCATTTCGATAAATGGCTTTTTAGCAGTTACCATCACTTCAGATAACTCCACTCCCTCGGTAAGTGTCAAATCACCAATTGTAATTGTATTATTGTCTAAACTTATGATTCGGGAATAGGCATCGTTGAAGCCTATTAAGGATGCGGATACTAAATAGTCTCCTTTAGCAAGTTTTTCGAAAAGGTAGCCTCCTTCTGAATCGGTCACCGCTCCTCGAATTAAGGAAGAGTCTGCGGGATTAAGTAGTAGTACGTTCGTAAATTCTTGGGCGCTTCCTTCAGAATCCAGCACCCTGCCTTGCAAGACGCCATCCTGAGCGCTTATGAATAGGCATGAAAGACTAAATAGAAGTAGTAAAAGTTGATTTCTCATGTTTGCAAATTGTTTTAGTATTGGATTCATAACTGATCGACGAAGATTAGATACGGAGGTTGCACCGCAGGGTATGAAATCCGACGAACAGTCAAGAAATATCGATCAATTATAGTTACCGAAGGAATTAGATGTTGTCAAACTGTTAAAATGACTTAGCAGTACAAAATTTGTCGCTTAGAAGACATATATTCTATTAATCGACTGACTAATAGCTTTTAGACTTAGCATCGCGAAGCAAGCTATTCAACAAAATAATAGTATAATATTAGGTAAAAATGAAGGTCTCCGATACTATAAATGGCTACTTACCAGAAGCGTGGTATTTTATTCCTATCGCTTGTAACCGCCTGATAATGTAGCGACTACAATTATAGCTTTTTTTTATTCCAAGACACAAAGAAGATGTGTAATTTTGCATCATAATTATAAATAAATCAAACTATGTCTTTAACAAAAACTTATGTTAAGTCGAAGAAGACTTACAAAGTGACTTTCGAAATTCCAAAGGAATTGTTGAATGGTGCAAAAGAAGTAAGAGTCCTAGGTGACTTCAATAATTGGGAATGGGATGCTGCTCCTGTATTGAAGAACAACAGAGGTATTCTTAAATCAAGACAAGAGCTGAAAGAGGGAAAGAAATATGAGTACAGATATTTGACCAATGAGAATACTTGGTTGAATGATGAGAAGGCAGATGCTTATGTCGCTACTAAATATTCTGATGCACAAAACTGTCTTTTGGATTTAAGCTAAGTCGCTGAAAATCGAAAATTTAAGGATGCAACACCAGAGATGGGGTTGCATTTTTTTTGTTTAGTAGGACGCTAGTCTATTATTTGGAAGACTCTTCAAACCATAAGGAATGAGCAGAATTCCCATCTGTGTAATCAATAAGTATTTCTTCACCGGGACTAATATCAATTTTTGCCTCGATGATAATCTCCGATTCTTGAAGGTCAAAGATTACGCTAGCATTAGGTGTGGCAGAATGATTATAGATCGATCCATAACCAAGAGCTATTGCAATCCCACCAGGTGGCCAGATGAAGTAGTAATCATGTATGGTGGTTGCATGTAGTGTTGCGACCTCTGATTGAGGGATATGGATAATCGGACATGTTTCTATAACATCTCCTTTTACCACCTTTTCAGCTGTGAACATAGACCTTCCCTTGTCAGTATAGGCCAAATATAATCCTGGAATGTGCCTCATTTAGTCCATAATATTAATAAATTCGTCTGGAAGTTCTATCTTAAGAAACTAAATCTCGCTCTTGAGAATTTATATCTGTAGTAAATACGAAATACAATGATTAAGTACATTTATAAAAAAATGATTATGTCTGAGAAAAAAGGGAATAATGAGAAAGCTGACACTATAATAAGGAATCATATGGTCTGGGCCATGGGAGCAGGACTCATTCCTGTACCAATTGCTGATTTCTTTGCAGTTTCTGCCATCCAACTCGACATGGTCAGACAGATTGCCAAACTACACGATATAGACTTTTCTGAAACTGCGGGCAAGGCTTCTATAACAGCATTGACGGGAAGTGGATTGGCAAGAATAGGTGCTAGAGCTGTGAAGTTTATCCCAGGTGTCGGAAGCGTACTAGGAGGAATCACGATGGCAGTATTGTCTGGTGCTTCTACATATGCCCTTGGAGAAGTGTTCAAGAAGCATTTCGAAACAGGTGGTACATTTCTTGATTTTGATCCAGGTAGACTGAAGAAATTTTACGACGAGAAGTTTGAAAAAGGAAAGGAACTAGCTAAAGAAATCAAAGACGAGCAAGAAGAAGAGGCTGCTCAACCAAAAAAATCTAGTGTTTCTGTATCAAGTGAAGATATAGTAGAAAGTGTTTCCGATAAGAAGAAAAAGAAGGTTGCTGCAGTTGCAGCTGAGAAACCAACGCCTAAGGACCCACTTTCTCAATTGCAAGCGATTGCAAAAATGAAAGAAGATGGATTTCTTACAGAGGACGAATTTCAGATTATGAAGAAAAAGATATTCAAGGAAGACGTCTAGTCTTTTACTTTAATTTTTTCTTATCCTAATCAGAAACAAATGTGATATTGCGTTTGAAAATTTTGTAGCAATTGTATGTCTGATCTGAAGGAAGTCCTTAGTTTCCAAAATATTAAAGTCAGTAGGGGAGACCTCTGCCTCTTAGATGAGGTGAAGATCAATGTTCACAATGCAGAACTTGTATTTGTATTGGGTGCAAGTGGCAGTGGAAAATCCAGCTTCCTTAAATCTATCTACGGCGCTATGGAAATCGAAGGTGAGTACGCGAAAGTTTTGGACTATGACTTGCTGAATATACGCCCCCAGGAACTTCCTTACTTAAGACGAAGGCTAGGCTTGGTCTTCCAAGACTACAAGATCTTCGAAAAACAATCTGTGTATGAAAACTTGAACTACTTCTTGCGATCGATTAAGGTTTCCAATGAAAGCAGAATTAATCACATTTTAGAAAAGGTGGGTTTAAGTGAAAAGTTAGAAAAGAAAGGCTACCAACTTTCTGGTGGTGAAAAACAAAGACTAGCCATTGCTAGGGCCCTAGTACACAAACCCGAACTAATTGTTGCTGATGAACCAACAGGAAACCTAAATAAGGGCTTAGGAATTGAGGTATTTAAATTACTCCGAGACCTTGCAATAGATCAGGGATCATCCATAATAGCAGCAACACATGATGAGGCCCTTACCTCGATCTTTGCTGCACGAGTATTCTATTGTGAAGGCGGTCGTTTGAAAAGAATCTAGTCTAGTAGTCCAAGTGCCTCCTGTGAAGTTTGCACTGGAATTTTACAAGACTTCTTGACACATACGTAGATATAGTTTTCGCCCTCTTGGAGCTTGTCTGAAAGAAGTTGCAGTCCTCCTTCGTCCTTGCCACCAAGAAATAATGCATTTGGATGGTAGTCTGACATCATTTCGTCCCGAATTCTGTCCGAATCAGGACCAAGTATTGCTACCTCGTAAGGTTCATGTAGCAAGTCGAAGTAGAAACTGCACCAATTAGCATAAAAATTGGGCTGCTTGCTTTGCAACAGCGTATTCTTCATATTTCTTGCCATTTGCTTAGAAGCCTCTAAGAATTCCTCATTATATAAAAATAGGCCTAGAGTGTGTAAGTTTCTAGCCATGACCGAGTTCGAACCTGGAATAGCACCATCAGAAATCTCTGACTTTTTTGCTATAAGAGGAGGATCCAGATCCGAGGTATAATTAAACATGGCGGATTCAGAGGATGAGAAATGCTCGATCACATACTTGGTAAGTGACTCAGCCTTTCTCAAATACTTTTCATCAAAGGTGACCTGGTACAAGTCTGATAGGGCTTTGATAACAAAGGCATAGTCATCTAAGAAGGCATTGATGGTGGATTTCCCATTCTTATAATTCCTGTTAAGCCGTAGATCGGAATCTAGCATCTTGTCTTCTATAAAATCCCATATGGCGATGGCTTCCGCCTTGTATTCTTCACTTCCAAAGGCCTCATATGCAGCAACGAAGCCACTAATTAGCAAGGCATTCCAAGAGCAAAGCACCTTGTCGTCCAGGCCTGGGAAAACCCTTTCGGCCCTCTTCTCCACCAAAATCTTCTTCCACTGCATTACTCTGGATAGCATTTCTTGATCCTCACTTGCCCGTGTTCGGTCTACATGCAAGATATTCTGATCATGTTCCCAGTTTCCTTTTTCTGTAATATTGTAGTATTCTACAAATTCTTCAAAGTCTTCAGGTGGAATCAATTCTTTCACTTCTTCGTAAGTCCATACGTAGAACTTCCCCTCCTCTCCCTCACTATCGGCATCAAAGGAGGAATAGTATCCTCCTGCCTCATCCTTCCAATGTTTTTGCATAAAGGAGATGGAGGCCTCTACAACTTCTTTGTATAGTGGATCTTGATAAACCTTGTAGGCATCAGAAAAAAGCTCCAATAATTGGCCATTATCATAGAGCATTTTTTCGAAATGAGGTATCATCCATTCATCATCAACGGTATACCTTGACCAAGCTCCTTCAATTTGATCGTAAATTCCCCCACGAGCCATTGCAGACAAGGTTTTCTGTACAGCTAGAGATGCTTGTGAATCCGGATTTTTGTAGGCGTACTTGAGAAGGAAGAAGTAGTTACTAGGCAGGGGAAATTTCTGTCTACCTTTTATACCACCCTTGTCAAGATCAATATTGGAAACCAAACGTTCACCGATAAGCTCAAGTTCTTCACTTAGGAAGTCTACCTCAGCGGATACATCAACCACCTCATCAACCTGTTGAACACCTGAGACTAATTTTTCAGCTGACTCCACAAGCTTTGGATACGAATCCTCTTTCAAAGTTTTAAATTGATTCAGAATATCAATCCAACGTTCCTTAGGGAAGTAGGTCCCAGCCCATACTGGGCGTCCATCTGGTAGGGCAACTGCATTCAGAGGCCAACCACCACTTCCATT
>CAZMYK010000368.1:0-1285 GCA_964570435.1 uncultured Saprospiraceae bacterium
TTCATTGGCTTCTTGGGCTTGGTGTATATTTTTAATTCTCACTATGCGGAGGGTAACCTGAGGAAGACTAAGAGCTTAGAGAACCAGATTCGGGAGGCAAAATGGGAATACATGTCGATCAAGTCAGACATTATGCAGAAAAGTACTCGCTCAGAAATCATCAAAAAGTTAGATGGTTACGAGGGCTTGGAAAACAAAAATCTTCCAAAGAAGATTGAAGCTTCCAAAAGCTAAACCGACGATGGATACGAAGAATGAATTGCTGCTGAGGGTTTATGTGGTAGTGCTGATGTTTATTCTTTTTGCACTTGTTATTGCTTTTAAGATAGTAAAGATTAATGTTATAGAGGGAGAAAAGTGGAGAGCGAAAGCGGAGCAAAACCTGAAGTGGGAAGATGTTCATGCGACGAGGGGTGATATATATACAGAAGCGGGCGAATTGTTGTCAACTTCTACGACGTTCTTTGATATTTATATGGATTTGACACAGGCATCTAACGATGCTTGGAAAAAAGATATTGATTCGCTTGCGTATTACTTGTCTCAGTATACGAACGCGAACAGGTCACGTGCTCAGTGGAAGCAACTTTTAACAAAGGAACGGCAGGCGGGAGTTTCCTGGAATAAGCCAGGTACTAAATACTTCACTATTGCCAGGAATCTTGATTTTTTTCAACTACAGAAATTCAAGCAATTTCCTTTGTTTCGTAGAGGTCAATTTGGAGGTGGACTTATTGTGAAAGATAAGACAAAACGTACTAAACCTTTTGGTTCTTTAGCAGAGAGGACAATAGGGGAGGATCGTGAAAATGCATCTAAAATTGGTATCGAAGGTTATTTTGATAAACAACTCGCTGGTGTGAAAGATCAGAAGCTATCGAAGAAGATAGGTCCCGGAACATGGGTGCCTGTCTACAATCCGATGGCATATGAGCCTAAGAAAGGTTCAAATGTGATCACTACGCTTGATGTTGGAATTCAAGATATCGTTCATAACGAACTGTTGAAAGCTGTAGAAAGGCATGAAGCACGTGCTGGGACTGCCATTGTAATGGAGGTGGAAACGGGCAAAATAAGAGCTATATCTAACTTTAAACTCAATTCGAATGGGAGCTACGCCGAACTATACAATCATGCTATAGGGGAGCGTAGTGAACCAGGATCTACCTTTAAGTTGGCAACATTGCTGGCTCTAGTAGAGGCAGGGCATGCAAACCCTGATACGAAGGTGGACCTAGAGGGGGGAATTAAAAAGTTTCATGACCTATGGATGAGGGATTCGTAT
>CAZMYK010000368.1:1295-4862 GCA_964570435.1 uncultured Saprospiraceae bacterium
TCGACACGGACTCCGAGAAGTAGATTTGAGAACTGCCTTTGCTAAGTCCTCTAATGTGGGTATTGCAAAGCTCAGTGACCGATACTTTAACCAAAGCAATGAGACAAGAATGCAGTATGTAGGCTTGCTGAAACAATTTGGCCTAGGGAAAGTCGCAGGTGTTGAGATCGTGGGTGAGAAAACACCCTATATCAAGGACCCAAATGACAAAAACTGGTACGGAACGACCATTCCGTGGATGTCTCACGGTTACGAATTGGAGCTAACACCTCTTCAAATGTTAAATCTATATAATACAGTTGCAAATAACGGCAAGATGATGAAGCCGTACTTGGTTTCAGATATCTTCGAAGAAAATGGAAATTTACTAAGCTTTCGGCCTAAAGTGGTGAAAGAAAAGATAGCTTCTGATTACGCCATTGAGGTAGCACAAGACCTACTTCAAGAAGTGGTGAAGACTGGAACAGCCAAGTCTCTTAAATCTGATTTTTTTGGTTTCGCCGGAAAAACAGGTACAGCAAGGTTTGACTATGCGGATAAGGATCAAGAGGTGAAGAGGTATAATGGCTCCTTTGCAGGTTATTTTCCAGCAGAAGATCCTAAGTACTCCTGCATTGTCGTTATCTACGAACCAAAAGTTGATGGATACTACGGAGGGACAGTCGCAGGTCCTGTATTTAAAGAAATAGCGGAACAATGTTTTGCAAGTAAGAAGGACTTGATTGCTTCCATTACTGATGAGGAAAGGCCAAAACTTGCTGGTTTTCAGAAGCCGAATTACAGCGCCGGGTTTACAAAGGACTTGGAGAGTTTGTTAGACTATGTAGGCTTAGAGCACTCAAGTGCAAAGTATCCTTGGACAGTAATTGCGCCCGGCGAGCATTCGCTGGAGCTAAAGCCAAAGAGAGTTAAAAAGGAGATAGTACCTAGTGTGGAAGGAATGGGCCTAAGGGACGCCGTGTTTATTCTGGAGAATCTAGGTCTAACTGTGAAGAGTCAAGGCTATGGTAAGGTGATAGCGCAATCGTTAAAGCCCGGCCTTATGATTGAGGAGCAAACGATAGAAATAAAATTAAACTAACATTTATCAAAAGCGATAAGTGAAATTATTGACAGAAATATTACCTGCAGATAGCACCGCCGAAGTTCGGGGAAATGATGAAGAGGAAGTTATGGGAATGGCCATAGATTCTCGAAAGGTTCAAGACGGCTTCATGTTCGTGGCAATAGTTGGGCAAACAGTGGATGGGCATGACTACATCGCTGCAGCCGAGGAAAAGGGAGCAAGAATAATTGTCTGCGAGAGGTGGCCTGAAAGGCTTACAGAAGATGTGACCTACATTAAAGTAGCAGATTCTTCAAAGGCAGCTGGTCAAATGGCTTCAGCATTTTTCGACTATCCATCAAAAGGATTCGAGCTGATAGGTATAACAGGTACCAATGGAAAGACCACGGTTGCAACCCTGCTTTATAAACTGCTAACTAAGTTAGGACATAAGGTAGGTTTGATTTCAACGGTAGAAAATATTATTGCTGGAAGAAAGATTCCAGCGCAACTTACGACACCGGATGCGATTGCACTCAGTGAATTGATGGCGGAAATGAATGAGGAAGGTTGTGAGTTTGTATTTATGGAGGTAAGTAGTCATGCAGTAGATCAGAACCGAATAGCTGGATTAGATTTTCGGGGAGGGGTGTTTACTAATATTTCTCATGATCACCTGGATTACCATAAAACGTTCAAGGCGTATATAGGCGCTAAGAAGAAGTTCTTTGATGAGTTGAAACCTGAGGCATTTGCCCTAACAAATGTAGACGATCGTAATGGAGAAGTTATGATCCAAAATACAAGGGCAAGTAAGAGACGATATAGTTTGCGGAAAATGGCAGATTATAAGTCTAAGATTATGGAAAGCAATATTGCCGGATTGCAACTAGAAATGAATGCAATAGACGTCCACCTTAAGTTAGTAGGAGAGTTTAATGCCTACAACGCTAGCGCAGTTTATGGTGTCGCAATGGAGCTCGATATGGATCGATTCGAGGTCTTACAAGCACTAAGTTCATTACAAAGCGCAGAGGGGAGGTTTGATCTCGTTTCTGTGAAGGAGTCAGACGTGTTTGCAATAGTAGACTATGCGCACACCCCAGATGCGCTAGAAAAAGTCTTGGATACCATCCTGAAGTTGAAAGGACGAGATACCAAGGTCATTACGATCGTAGGTTGCGGTGGCAATAGAGATAAGAAAAAGAGACCACAAATGGCCAAAGTTGCCAGTGAAAGAAGCGACTTGCTCATTCTTACATCGGATAATCCTAGGAATGAGAATCCGGAAGAAATTATCGATGACATGTTGCCTGGAATTCCTCAAGGTAGGACTCAAAAAATGATTAGAATCAGTGAAAGAAGGTCTGCAATTATTGCCGGTCTAAGTACAGCACAAGCTGGAGATATTGTGTTGATCGCTGGTAAGGGACACGAGAAATATCAAGAAATCAAGGGGCAGAAATTTCCCTTTGATGACAAAGAAATAGTTCGAGACTATCTCGAGCAGAAGAATTAGAATTTAGGTTCTATTATCATTCTCAGGTTGGTTTTAACAGTTACAGCAGGTTATCCGAAAAAAGTTTTGGATCCTGCTGTTTTTTTGAAAAAGCGACTTTTGAATGTTAGATGAAGCTCTACGAATAGTAGATGTAGATGGAAGCTAAGAAAGAAATTTGCGAGATTGTAATAGGGGAGAAGGAAAGATTTAGTTAGCCGGTGAAGCCTGTCAGATTATTTGACGGGTAAGCCAGCAACAAAGCAAGATTGAAACGAATTAACAAATTAAAATAACGCTTTGCCATAGGGCAATACGTAGATAAGCAAGATGTTTTACTACTTATTTGAATATTTAGAAAGCAACTTTCACCTACCAGGTGCTGGTTTGTTTTCATTTATATCATTCCGCGCTGGACTAGCAATTCTTATCTCATTGATGATAAGCATGCTTTTCGGTAGCAGGATCATAAGTTCTTTGAGGAAATTGCAATTAGGAGAAACCGTGAGGGATCTAGGTTTAGCTGGCCAAATGGAAAAGGCTGGAACTCCTACCATGGGTGGCTTGATTATTATATTAGCAACACTTGTGCCAGTTTTACTTTTATGCAGGCTGGGTAGTATCTATATTATCCTGATGATAGCTGTAACACTATGGCTTGCCCTAGTAGGCTTTCTTGATGACTATATTAAGGTCATAAAGAAAAACAAGGCTGGTTTAGCAGGGAAGTGGAAGGTCGTGGGGCAGGTTGGAATTGGTCTCATTGTGGGTCTCACTATGCTGTATCATCCGGACATAACCGTGCGAGTTAGTCATGCGGAAGCCATTGAACGCAACTACGAGATCAAGGAGACTTTCACAGTGAAATACCCTACAATGAATCAGATGGAGGAGGAAGTAGAAATGGCGTATGTTAAAACGACATTGACAAATGTACCCTTCATAAAGGGAAATACCTTTGACTATGCTGCCTTACTAAGGTGGCTTGGAGATAATGCTTCCAAGTTTATCTTCCTGCTATTTG
>CAZMYK010000369.1:0-4836 GCA_964570435.1 uncultured Saprospiraceae bacterium
CTGCGTCGGTAACTTGGAAGGCTACAAGAATGGAATCTCCTGCATCCTCGCATCCAAATTCGACCATCTGATCAAAAGGATCGTCCCCATCGACTCTGCGTATAGCAAGGTCTACTTCTCCACAGGCATCAAAACTGCCATTGTCAAGATCCTCAGCGCTTATTGACGCCAGACCGTCCGACGACAAGCTTACTGATAGGCCATTGTCGCAAACGACTGACGGATCACCCGCATCAACCACACTTACGGAATAAGTACAAGAACTTCTATTCCCACATATGTCATAAACATCAAGCGTAATTTCATGTATACCTGAACTAAGGGCGATCGATTCTCCATCACTATCTTCTTCGAATCCATCAGGGTAAGTCAAATCTATTTGTATGCCTTCTGGGTTACATTCATCGCTTGCCTCAGGTAGGATAAATTCATAAGTGACACTACAGTCAAAACTTCCAGCACTGATCGTAGCATCTGCAGGACAAATGAAGCTTGGTGCTACTGTATCAACAACGGTATAAAGCTGACTGAGGACCTTGGTTTTATCGCTTCCACATTCCCAATTTTGAATATTCCATGTCCTTTTGATGGTTACTTCGCAGTCATTGCCAAATCTAAGTACTTCGTCTTCATAGTCGATGAAGGTATTGCACATGCTAATTCCGCCAGGGAATAAAGCTTCCCCACCCAGCATTGGCACTCCTAGAACTTCGGGAGCAGGACTGCCGGCCTCATCCATTTCAAATCCGCTTCCACAGATCAAAGTCGTGTCTGGTGAACCTTCTAAGACAATATCATCAAGATCAATCTTAAGAATCGAAAGTGTTTGCATACATACTGGACTTTCATTTCCACTTGAATCTCGTGCCATAAATTCCTTGGTAATAATTGTGCTGTAAATCGCACTTTCGCATGACACATCACTTTCATTTAAGCTCAACGGTATTAATTCAACGTTTGGATCACAATTATCAACCACTATAGGATCTTCAATCATTAAGAATTCTGAGCAGCTAACTGTCAAGTCACTTTCGCAAGTGATTATCGGCGCTATCTTGTCCTCTATCAAGGCTGTACCCCAACATGAATTTCCGCATTCTGGCTCTGTCACCTTATAGGTTAGTGTCTGACCAATCTGATCCACTCCTACAAAATTATCAGGTAGCGTGTCACCAGCAGGTGTAATTAATACCACATCATAGTAGAAATCGCAATCTGCTTCTACTCCAATTACCGTCTTACTTGCTGTAATTTCAGCCATGCAGTTTTCATCGAGCGAAACATTGATGTGTCCCTTGCATCCAATGTTACACAATGTTTGGCAAGGTGGAGTACAGAATCCAAGTGGGTCAGTAACGGTAACTGAGAAGCCGCACACACTTGTATTACCACTTGCATCTGTTAGCGTATAGGTAATCAAAGTTGTCCCGACTCCGAAGAATTCAGTTGTAGCTGAACCCCCTTCAACTATGCCACTTTCTGGAAGAGTGTCTGTGGTTTCAGAAGAATATTCTACCGCCACGGTTCCATCACAGCAATTGTCTTGGAGCAGAGGATGCACAAAGGTAAATGGCATCCCACAGTCTGCAAAGTCATCTACAGGCTCTTGCTCAATCACTACGTCTCCTTGGTTATATGGAGCATATGTTTGAAATACAATATTCCAATCATTAACAATGCCTTCATCTGGCCCACGTGAGAAAACCTCAATGGTCCACTCCCCTGCACTGCTAAGATTACAGAAATCGGCTAGATTACCTTGAGGCTGGAACCAAGCGCCATTTCCAAGTGGTTCACATGGGGCATTGTCTACTACCATTGCACTTGAATCCGACAAGTTTATCAAGGCATCCGCAGTTCCATCGCAGAGTCCTTCGAAAAGTAGCACAGACCTGCCATCAGGACTAGTCAGACTAACCTTAAGATCTCCCATATTAGGATGACTGATATCTAGTCCTTCGATCACTACTGATGCAATCTGCACATCGTCTACTATCGTCATTACAGAATTAACACATTCATTACTTGTAATCACCACTTCAGTCGGATCGATGCCATCAATGATCATAGGAGACATGCACATCGGTGCTTCAGCATCGATAATTGTCACATCAAAACTACATTCTGCCACACTCGGAAGAATCGTTTGTAGGCCGGTCTTGGTTCCATTGTCTGGAAGAACTGGAAGACCTAGATTCAAAAATCCGATGCTACGTTCACAAGCAACATTGACAATCCAATCGTCGGCTGAGTCTGTGTCAAGAATTCGTGTGCGTTGCACGTCTCCACCATTGAGTACACCGGACCATCCTTCCATAGGAGAATGTCCATTTGTAGCAAGCACATCGAATTTCGTTCTCTTGAACTGTATGTTGTATTCGGCAGGATCAGCAAAATCAATGTCATTTTCAAAAGCAGCGACATATACTTCACCCGGTGCCAGAATAGTTGTTGTCGGTACAATCAGTTCCTCGGCGCCACTTCCTAGTCGTTCAATAATTAGACAACTGATTTCCATTGAAGCAGGACCAAAGTTGGTAATCTCGATCGAATCCGGACCTTCCTGCACCACCTCTGTGATTAGGACTATTGGTTGATCTTGGATAATATATGTGATTGTATTCTCACCTGGCGGAATGAGATCTCCTTCTATGGATCCTGCACCACTCCCAATGATATTTCCGAGGGAATCTTCCACCTTATATATGGTTGCCACATTATCGATACAGTTGTCCTCGATAATCGGTTCAAGTAGACCAGAAGGTGCACCACCTAGTTCGATCGTCGCTCCACAAATTCCTGGGTCTGAGTTGACAGTGAAGTCTTCTGGGCACTCAATTGTAGGTGCAATATGGTAGTCATTAACCACTACCTTGATCGCACATGTGTCCGCATTGCCACATTGATCTCTGGCCTCCCATTGAAGAACCGTTAGCCCTACTGGGAAGAGGTCCCCTGATTCGAAGTTTGTGGTGTCTATTTGAGTTAGGTCAACTGCAGAGCAGTTATCGATGGCATAAGGCGGTGAGAAGTTGACAAAGGTTTCACACCAGTTATCTTGTGTTGCAGCCACAACAACTGGTCTTGGACAATTGATAAAGGCTGGTGGAGTGACGTCCCCGATGCCGAATCGATGCATAATCGAATCTACATTGCCACATTGGTCATTGGCATAGAAAGTAACATCTACAAATCGGGCATTCCCGCACGTGATTATCCAATTTTCAGGACTAAAGTCGTTTGACCACATTATGCTGCTACAATCATCAGTTGCTTCTGCACCAGCATTCCCGTCTAGCCAAAAGTCAAATTCAGGGAAGTTGCCTGCTGGAGGGTTCGTACATTCTTCCATGATCATATCCGCTCCTGCAGTAATCACAGGTGCAATGGTGTCTATAATTTCAAAATCTGCAATTGTTGAAACTGAATTTCCACATTCATCAGTGGCTGTAAATCTGTACATTCCCATACCTGTGATAGGGCACTTGTCTGATTCTGAAATCAAGTCATATTCCCAAGTGATGTCTGAACAGAGATCTTCTGCTTCAGCCATTCCGTTCGCTGCAAGCCAGGTTTCTAGATCCATATCATTCCCTAATCCATCACAGTTGATGGTGATATTCATCGCCACCGTTGTAAGTGTAGGAGGTGTGGTATCTTGAACCGTAAAACTGGCTGTGAATGCCTGAGAAAGATTTCCACATGCATCTTGGGCTTGGAAAGAATAGGTATTAGTAAATGTAGGTCCACAAGCATCTATCTCCTCCACTAGGGCCGGAGTTAACCATGTTACATCACCGCATACATCCGAAGCTAATCCATTAGCATTATTAGCCAACCAGCTTGCTAGATCATCCATATTAGCAGGTCCACATTCTACAATTGTATCCCTAGGAGTTAGGTCAATGGTTGGTGCATCGTTGTCTACAACAGTAAGCATTGCCGTCGTATCTGTAGAGTTACCACATGCATCCGCAGCCGTGAAGGTCACCACTGCGCTTCCTGTATTTCCACAACCGTCGCTCAGGCTTGTGAAATCGTTGGTGTAAACTACCAGAGAGCAGCTATCTTCTGCTTCTCCGCCACCTGCTGTTGCTAACCAGTTCATGATCTGATTCAATGGATCATCATCTTCCCTACATTCGAAGGTAATATCAGCAGGGGCGATCTCCCATGTAGGTGCGACATCATCATTTATGGTAAATGTCAGTGTTTCGCTACTGCTATTTCCACAACCGTCGGTGGCTGTGAAGGTCACCATGACTGAGCCCGTTGTTCCGCAATCTGCACTTAAGGCTCCGTAATTATTTGACCATACTACAGTCGAGCAATCGTCGACAGCCGTAAGTCCACCATTTTGGTTTAGCCAAGATAATATTTCTGCAGAGTTCGAAGCACCATTGCATTCAGCCATAAAATTCACAGCGCCATCGCTGTTTATGCTTGGTGGCGAAGTATCCGGGACTATTGTGATTGTAGTTGTGGCGGTGCTAGCATTTCCGCATGCATCAGCAGCAGTCCAAGTAACGGTGTAGAGCGCTTCAGCATCTGAACAGACGTCGATTATTCCGCCACTAATTGCGCTAGTGATTACTGGATCTGTGTCGCAAGCATCTGTTGCAACCACTTCTGCAAGAAGGCTATCTATAATTAACGAAGGATCTTGGAAGGGACCAATTTGATCGCAGTCCAAGGTAATGTTTCCTGGCGCGGTGATGACCGGTGCGATCGTATCTGGGACGATCGTGATGACTGTTGTTGCTATACTATCATTGTCACAGGCATCTGTGGCTGTCCATGTGATCGTTATATCATATTCACTTGCTGCACAGATAT
>CAZMYK010000370.1:0-4828 GCA_964570435.1 uncultured Saprospiraceae bacterium
ACTCCAGCAAAACATACTAGGTAATACGGGCTATTCCTCAACGAGCTTTGAAACGAGGGCTTCTAGTTTTTCTAACTTTAATTGTAGTTCTTCAATAGATTTATCTTGTTGATTGATTTTACCTTGTTGCTCCTTTAAGGCGGAAAGTAGAATGGGCGTTATTTTACTGTAGTCAACCATCATAGGTTGTTCGACGGAGTTTTGTGGATTTCCAGAGACAGCTTGTGGAAAATGTCCAAACACTTCTTGAGCAAGAAATCCCACTTGCGACTTTCCGGGTGCGTGTTTCATTTCGTAAGAATAAGCATTGATGTTCTCAAGCAACTGGAGTCCAGATGAAAATAGTGTTATATTTTGTTTTAGCCTTGCATCGGAGGTTTGCGCAAAGGACACTCCCGCCGAATTGTCTCCAGAAATCGCTCCTACTTCAACTCCGTTGTGTGTGAATGTTAGGTACTTGTTGGTGGTGGAATTATTCTGGAGGTCAATTGTTAATCCTAATGCTTGATCGCTCATAGAAGTGTTCTCAATTAAGGCGATTTTGTCATCAGTATTCGATGATAGAAGATGTAAGCTTGCTTCTGGAGCGCTAGTACCTAGGCCGATTTCGTTTTCGTCCGCATCCACAAAGAAAATGTTCTCTGCATCTTGTGATTCGATCCTGAAGTCAGAATTTCCGCCTCCTTCGTTCACAATAACATGACCGGCTTGAAATACTGCTGCATAGTTATTACTTCCCGTACTTTGGTTATCTATAAATAGTCCATAGTGTTGCCCACTGCCACCTACTGTCATGATATGTCTCGCACCATAGGCAGGAGCAGTACCCCCTGAACCGGAAACAAAATTATCAATTCCAAGAAATTCTCCGTTACCTGACTTCGCGGTAACACTATTCTGAATACCCTTAGTTTGTCCCAGACCTACAACTGAATTTAGGAAGCCAATGTGATCGCCACTTCCATCTCCCAGTTGACTGCCTGAAATTCGATTGTTAATGCCAACAAGAAGGCCGTCGCCGCTTGTTTGTATGGAGTTTTGAATTCCTTGGTAGGAACCATTTGATTCACCAGCTAGGCTGATATCCTGCCCCAAAATACTTGGCACATCGTCAACGATTACCGAAGTAGAGCTGCCTGTTACTGAAGAAGCACCTCCGCTACCTTGCGTAATCCTGTTCATAGAACCTACAACAATACCTTGGCCTGAAAGCGAAATGTCATTTTGATATCCCGTAAGAGAGTAAGGACCAGTGTTGAGAAATTTGTTTTGGTGCCCAATAATATCTCCAGTACTTGTACCTGAGAATTCATTGTAGGTTCCAAATTTTTTACCGCCGCCACCTCCTGTAAAACTATTTTGTGTGCCATAGTGATCACCAGCGCCGCCGCTAGTTAAGGCTGTATGAACTCCAATTGAAGTGTTTTCGCTAGTGCCATAGAAGTTGTTGAACAGCCCTTTTGAGGACAAATTCGCACTGCTCAGTTGCATATCATTTTGTACTCCAGTTCGTATCCCAGCGCCTGTTCCGGAAATAAGATTGTAACTTCCAGTGTGTTGGTTGGTGCCATTGACAACGATGTGATTTCTTGTTCCGAATTGGAAGCCATTCGATTCGCCATTTAATTCATTCCACGTACCGATCGATTGTCCTCCATTGTTAATGACGTCATTGTGTGTAGATATGATAAAGGCATCAGCATTTGCAGTTAGTTCATTGTATGTTCCACCCACAGATGAAGCTGAAGAAATATTAATTTTGTTGTAATTTCCAAAAGTCTGGTCGGTACTGCTGGTCGTTAGGAAGTTGTAATCACCCCAGATTTTTTCATCATTTTCACTTTCGATATCTTTGAAGGAGCCATATTTGTTACCACTTCCACCGCTCGAAATTTTTAGGTAGTCGCCATAGCTTGTACCAGTGCCGCTACCATCGATTGTATTGTAGTTAGTATAGTGGCTGGCATTACCTCCGCTAAAAATAATATTTTCAGTGCCTTTTGATACTATGTTGGATTCACTGAAGACCTGGTTTTGAGTAGCCGTTTTTGAACCGCTACCTGTGCCAGAGAGACTATTTCTTGTCCCTATGTGTGCGCCATCACCTTTATTCACAATCGTGTTTTCTAATCCGATGACATTACCACTACCTTCACCACTGATATTGTTTCTAGCTCCATAGGCCTTAGCCGAATCGGAGTTTAGACTTATGTTATTGGCCATTCCGGTTCTACTTCCAGTCCCATTGTTGTCCATGTTGGTAATGACCCCAAAGTAGTTCCCGCTTCCATCTGCACTAAATAAATTATTGATCCCTGTCTGCTGTCGATCCGTAGTACCGCCAAATTGATTGTCAGTCCCTATGGAAGTAGGTAGTGCTAAGGATATAAAAGTGTTTTTCGTACCGATTTGAAGCCCATCTTGCATGCTTGTGAAAAATTCATTTTGGACCCCTGTTAATAGGCCACTTTGAGTCTTACTTATAATATTGTAAACACCGATTGCTGAATTATTGATGCTCCTTAACTGCAGTTCGTTCGTGTGGCCTACCATATAGTTATCAGATATCAACTTGTTGTAAGATCCAAACTTGGAACCTCCTGCTGACAATGGCATGTCAATGTAGCTCCCATATTTGCTACCTGAACCAGTGCCAGGAAGTGTTGTGAAATTCCCGTAATAAGTACCGCCCTGGTCATTCTCTAAGCTGAGATTGATTCCTCGTGAAGCATTGCTTAAAATGTCAAGGGTAAATCCAGGGCTGTTCTTCCCAATAGCTACTGCACCCAAATGGTAGATATCGTCAGTGTTATTCCCAGGCGTATCAAGGGTAGATTCTTTAAGCCAATCTGAGTCTCCACCTGTTGATACCTCTACCCATGATGTGCCGTCGAAGCTCCAAAGCGATTTGCTCGTTAGATCATATACCATTAATCCAACTTCACTGGCAGTTGGGCTAATCATCAGCCTTTCAGTACTTGTCATTCTAGGGAGAAGCAAGCCTTTGTTGTTACTCTTAATATCGAGGATTGACTTAGCATTTGGGCTACTTCCGTCAGTGTTGATTGCGACGGATTGAGAAAAAGCGTCAAATGAAATAATGCCTAGGAAGAAGCTAATGTAGATTCTGAGCATGAGCAGGTATTAAAGGTGATAGAAAACTTTACTTGCTTCTTGGGTTAGATAAAGAAAGGCGAAAGAAAATCTTGGAAAGTTGACATTTGTCAACTTGATTTTTACATTTTCTTTTTCAAACGCGAGAAAGTTTCCTTCTTTATACCTAGGTAGGAGGCTATATGCACTTGCGGGACACGCTCTAGAACAAGGGGTTGAAGCGCTAATAATTCTTTGTAATTGTCTATCGCTGAATTGCTTTGTACCCTGAATGATCTGTTGTCACCAAATATGAAGTATTCTTCAATCAACCTTCTGGAAAAGGTTTCGAATTCATGATACCTTTCACGTAATCTATCTATGCTTAGGTTATTTATTGCTAGAAATGAAGAATCTTCCAAAAGCGTTAAATTAACCTTGCTCGGTCGCTGCCGAATAATACTCTCCATCGCAGCAATTACATCATTTTCAAAAGAAAACCATGTATTGTATTCTATTCCTTCATTAGATATTCTGGAATGACGAACTGCACCCTTTGTGACTAGGTACATGTGTTTGCAGACTTGACCGATGCGAAGCAATTCATCTCCCTTTTTGAGATGAATTACTTCAAAGCGGGACATGAAATCCTTCAACACCTTTGGAGAAAGTTGTTCCGTTAGAATTGCAAAGGGCGACCTAGCCGATGACATTACTTCATTATTTCTTCTTGGTGATTAATACTCTCCTGGTGTACTGAGCGAAAAAGTTGATTGATAAAGTCAATGCTTAGCCCTAGATTTTCAGCCTTTTTCTCAGACTTGATCAAGATGTTATTCCATCTTTCAGGTTGCAAAATGGAAATGTTGTTGGCCTTCTTATATCGTCCGATGTCTTCAGCTAACTTCATTCTGTCATCTAAGATTCTTAGTAGTTCATCATCAAGCACATCGATCTTTGACCTTAGTACGGATAGATCAGATTGATCATCAGAACCTTGCTTTTCACGGATTACGAGATCCTGGACCAACTGCCCAAAAGTCTTAGGAGTAATCTGCTGAGCAGCATCACTCCAAGCATTGTCAGGATCTGTGTGAACTTCTGTCATTAAACCATCAAAGTGCAGATCCATGGCCACTTGTGCAACATCTTTAAGGATATCTCTCCTCCCACAGATATGGCTATTATCATTAATAATCAAGAGATCAGGGAACTGTCTTCTCAATTCAATAGGTATCTGCCAAGTCGGAGCATTCCGATAGTTCGTTTCCCCAAAAGAAGAGAAACCTCTATGTATGGCAGCAATCTTTTTAACGCCAGCCTTGTAGATTCGTTCTATGCCTCCAATCCATAACTTTAGATCTGCATTGATCGGATTCTTGACCATTACTGGAATGTCAATTCCTTTCAAAGCGTCAGCTATATCCTGGACTGCGAAAGGGTTGACTGTTGTTCTGGCACCGATCCAAAGTGCGTCGATTCCGTGGTAAAGACACTCGTCAACATGGACTCGATTAGCCACCTCTGTTGTGACCTTAAGACCTGTCTCCTCCTTAACCCTCCGTAGCCATTTCAGCCCAAGAGCCCCAACGCCTTCAAATGAACCAGGTTTAGTTCTTGGCTTCCAAATTCCGGCCCTATACATATCGATATTTTGCTCCTTTAGTTCGTGTGCGATCCCCAAGACCTGCTGTTCAGTTTCAGCACTGCAAGGACCTGCTATGATATAAGGTCT
>CAZMYK010000371.1:0-4818 GCA_964570435.1 uncultured Saprospiraceae bacterium
TTGCTGCAAAAGCAAACCGACTTACTAGTCAAGATTGACATGGATTTGCAGCAACTACATGGGGCCCTAAACCCTGGCTATAAGTCACAACTAAATAAGCTTCGAAGACTGATCAAGTCTAGCCTGAATGAGGGAGAGAGTTGGCAGGAATTTAAGCTACAATTTGAGAAACTGCACCCAAAATTTTTCGAGCGATTGAAGAATGAATTTCCTAAATTAACGCTAAATGATCTTAGACATTGTGCCTTCATGAAAATGAGAATGACTACCAAAGAAATTGCAAGGATGCTTAATATTAACCCTACCAGTGTACAGATCTCTAGAGTTCGAATGAAGAAGAAAATGAATCTTGATGGTGCAGCGGACCTTAAAGAATTCGTAGCGGTATATTAGGATGGTAGATGAAATTAGTGTAGGCTATAGTGATATTTTTATCATCAGTCTCTTCTTTCTTTTTGTTGGTGTTATTGGCTACCTAGTCAGTAAAAGACGACCCTCCCCAGATGACCTTTTTTTTGCCGGGCGAAAGTTGACATGGCCCATCATTGGTTTTTCACTAATTGCTTCCAATATCTCTACATTAACAATGATAGGTCTGACCGCAGATGCCTTTGTGTACGGTATTTCGGCTTCATCTTATGAGTGGATGGCATCTCTAATTCTGGTTGTCTTAGCCTTATTTATAGCACCTATTTACATTAAGAACAAGATCAATACAGTTCCTGAATACTTTAGAAAAAGGTACGGTAAGAAAGTAGGAAATTACTTTACGGTGGTGGCCTTAGTCATTAGCTCTGCTGTTAATATAGCGGGACCCTTGTATGCTGGAGCCTTGCTAATGAATCTTTTTGTTCCGCAGATATCCGTATGGGAAGCCTCTCTGGGTTTTGCAATCTTCTCTGTAGCTTACACAGCTCTGGGAGGACTAAGTGCGGTTGTTTATACCGACTTCTTCCAGTCGCTCTTGTTTCTCATGATTTCCCTAATCGTTTGTTTTGCGGTTTTTAGTCAATATGATTTTGATGCATCTGCAGTCATTGCTAGGGTTAGTGAACCCCACTTGGAAATGATCAATAGCATTGATAGTCCTTTTCTTCCTTGGTTAGGTCTTCTCACAGGAGTCCCCATTCTAGGCTTTTTTTACTGGTGTACGGATCAGATTATTATACAACGGATTATCGCTGCGAGGAGTATTTCAGATGCAAGGAAGGGGATTTTCTTTGGAGCTGCTTTGAAATTGACGATTTTGTATGTTATCGTTTTTCCTGGAATCATGGCCCTTGGACTTTTTCCAGAAACAGGTAATCCTCAGGATTTATACGCAAGATTCATAGTGGAATTAATACCGGCCGGAGTTATAGGATTGGTGATTTCTGGACTTTTGGCAGCTATGATGTCATCGATTGATTCTGCTCTAAACTCATCTGCCACGCTCATTACATACGATTTTTATCTGGAAAGATTTCCAGATGTCAGTGATGAGCATATTGTGAAAGTGGGACGTATCTGCGTTGTAGTTATGATGCTTTTTTCGCTGTCATGGACAACAGTTATTTCATATTCCAATGGTATTTGGGCATATTCTCAGACATTCTTAACCTATCTGGTTCCTCCCTTAGTGTGCTTGTTATTTTTTGGTATTTTCTCAAGTAGGGGCAGATCTTCAACTGCCTTGCGGACCTTAATCATAGGCCACATTGCTAGTTTTTTCATTTTTGTGGGCCAGTTTCTTGATTGGTTTAATTTTCATTTTACCATCTCAGCAGCCATTATATTTCTAGTCTCAGTCTGTGTCTTTTTGATTTTAAGCGCTAGAGAATTAGATAGCAAGAGGGTAGACGTAGCTTCATTACGGTACATTGTGATTAAGAACTCAATCAGCACGGGGAATAAGATTCTAGCAATATCAGTGGTCATTGCTACTCTACTTACAATTCTACCTTTTATTCTATAGCTTCATCGAAGCACACCTACCAAAAGTAAGCGACCATTACTGCAGTGATGGCTAACAATATCATAGCTAGATACCTGTAGTTTTGATACCAAGGTAGCTCAGCCAACTCTATACTTTCTTCCTTCAGTAATCCAGCATGCCATGTCAGTGAATCGATTTTTTCTTTTTGTGGCTTTGCAGTTGCAAGGGATACAGTGATATGCACAAAGAGACAACTTATAAACAAGATGGTAGCCATTGATAGGAAGTGTAGGGAGGTTAGAGCTTCCATCCAGCCTGGTAGGCTCCCTCCAGCATCAACTAATTGTCCTCCGCTAACTTGAATTGTAAGCATAAATACGGCAAAGAAGAAACCAAAAAGTAGACTCGCGATAGATCCGCTACCATTTGCCCGCTTCCAAAAGAGGCCTAATACAAATGTAGAAACCGCAGGTGGAGCAGTGTAACTAATCACCAGCTGTAGGTACTTCCACAAGGAATCAGTGACTCTTTCGATGAAGGGTACCCAGGCAGAAGCCAATACTACTAAGACTAGGGTGGCTATTTGACCTATCCTAACTAATTGCTTGGAGGTAAGAGATGGCTTTAGCTTAGCAGCGAAATCCATAGTTATCAGTGTTGATGCCGAATTAAATGTGGCTGAGACCGATGACATCATAGCAGCTAGTAGCCCTGCAACGACAAGTCCTAATATTCCCTTTGGTAGTAATTGCAGGAGCAAAACAGGGTAGGTCAAGTTAGGACAGTCTGATAGATTGCTACAAGGAACACTTTCCCCTGCCGCGTTTAAGATGTTGTAATTTAGACTTGAAATATCAAGATCGCTAAATAGGAGTATCGCAAGGACCCCAGGTACAATCATTATGAATATCACAGGGAGTTTTAAGAAGCCTCCAAACAAAGCTCCCCACCTTCCGTGGTTGAGATCTTTGGCCCCCAATACTCGTTGTACCATAAATTGGTTATTGGCCCAGAAGTAGAACCCTAGTAATGGAACGCCAGTTAGGAGTCCCCACCACGGCATAAATTCATCATCGTTTGGCCGTACTAAGCTGAATACTTCCTCTGCATTCGATGGAGCATAATGCCCAGCTGCCTTAAGGGCTTCTACACTTTGAACTTTTCCCGATGCAATTGCGGCATCTAATTTCGTCATCATTGTGGACCAGCCGCCTCCCATCTGGTCGAAGGCATAGTAGGTCAGTAGTATGGAGCCGAAAATGAGAAGTATGGCCTGAATCACTTCAGTCTGAATAACTGAATTAAGGCCTCCAGGAATAGTATAGGCGGCTGCGGCAAACGCAAGCCCAATGATGATGTAGTTCGATGGTATTTCTGGGAACAGTATCTTTAGGACAACACTGCCAACATAAAGTCCAGCAGCAGTGTCGACCAGTATATTTCCGACGATAGTAATAAATGAAAAGTAGTACCGGGACCTGCTATCATATCTCTTTTCTAAAAACTCTGGCATGGTAAACACTCCAGACTTCAGATAAAAGGGTAGAAAGAATATGGCAAAGATGATGAGGACCACCACAGCATACCATTCGTAGTTGTAAACGTGAATATTCGTTTTGAAGGCATCGCCGGCAAGTCCCACCAAGGTTGAGCTAGAAATATTGGCCGAAAAAAGAGCGACTCCAATAATAGGCCATGTCATACTTCTCCCTCCCAAAAAGTAATCCTCTGAACTACTTCGCTTGGAATGATATATTCCATAACCTATAATCAGGATACCATAAATGGCCATTATAGCGATGTCTAGGGTACTCAGGGAGAAACTTTTCATTGAGGAAGTTTATTTTTTCGAAAGTTTAATTCTATACTGCCCAAAAATGAACTATTTTATTTTAAATTTGTGGATACATATGTTATAATATTCTGTTATCCGCTATTACAAAGCTATTACAAGGTGTTTTACATATTCCCCGTAAGTCCATGAAAATCAATAAGTAATGTTTTAATTTGCACCCTATTACATCTTACACCATTTGAAAATATTACTTCATATGGTTATGATAGTGTACTCCCTTTACATATGTTTGCGAGGCTAAGTACAGAAATCGGAAATTAATTAATTACTAAATATGGAAAAATTAAACTCTCACAAATTCAAGTTTTTTCTCACAATGTCACTTGGATTTCTTCTCTCAATTTCACTCTCAGCGCAACGCACAATTACAGGTGTTGTTACTGATGGTGAGACAGGAGATGCCCTAATTGGGGCCAATGTTATTGTGACTGGAACAAGTGTAGGAACTATTACAGATTTAGATGGAGCCTACAGCCTTTCAGTTGCAGATGATGCTACAAGTATCACATTTTCTTACACAGGATTCACAGACCAGGAAGTACCTATTTCGGGTGAAGTGGTCAATGCAGTACTATCTGCTGGTGAGCTTCTTGATGAAGTAATTGTGGTCGGTTATGGAACAGTTCGTAAATCCGATGCTACTGGTGCAGTAGTTGGTGTTACGGAAGAAGATTTTAACAAGGGTGTTGTAACCTCTCCTGAACAACTCATTCAGGGCCGAGCAGCAGGTGTCCAAATTACTACTGCTAGTGGAGAGCCTGGAGCTGGTGCAAGCATTAGAATTAGAGGTGCTGGATCTATTCGAAATGGGAACAATCCTCTATTCGTTGTTGATGGTGTGCCTTTGAATGGCGCGCAGTCTACTGCAGGAGGAGCCAATGCTGGCTTGGGATCTTCAGCTTCAAGAAACCCACTTAACTTCCTTAATCCTAATGATATTGCTAGCATTGACATCCTGAAAGATGCTTCAGCAACTGCTATCTATGGCTCAAGGGGAGCAAATGGGGCTGTAATTATCACCACTAAAAAAGGCGAAATGCAGTCTAAT
>CAZMYK010000372.1:0-4816 GCA_964570435.1 uncultured Saprospiraceae bacterium
ATTGATCTAGCCATTATATTGTATTAATTGCTAATGATTATTTTTTCTTTCTTCTTGTAACTATAAGCTTATTAGAAGCTTTTTTCGGGTTTCTGGTCTTTTGACCTTTTGCCATTACACCAGTTCTTGATCTAGGGTGACCTCCTGAAGATCTACCTTCACCTCCACCCATCGGGTGATCAACTGGGTTCATAGCAACACCTCTAACTCTCGGCCTTCTACCTAACCATCTTTTTCTCCCAGCCTTTCCTAAAACTTGAAGAGAATGATCAGGATTAGATGTCGTCCCAATAGTAGCCTTACACGCAATAAGTATTCTTCTAACCTCACCAGAAGGCAACTTAACTGAAGCATACTTTCCCTCTCTTCCCATTAGAACACCATATGTTCCAGCAGATCTTGCAAGTGCCGCACCTCTTCCTGGTGTCAATTCAATTGCATGGATCGAAGACCCTAGAGGAATCTGGTCCAAGTACATAGAATTTCCAACGTTAGGAGTCGCGTCCTTACCAGCTAGAATAGTGTCTCCAACATTCAACTTATTAGGAGCAATGATGTACCTTTTCTCACCATCAGCATAAACAATCAAGGCTATGAAAGCGGTCCTATTCGGATCGTATTCAATAGACTTAACCTTACCAGGAATTCCTTCCTTGTCCCTCTTGAAATCGATGATCCTATATTTCTTTTTGTGTCCACCACCCTTTTGTCTCATTGTCATCTTTCCATCGTGGTTTCTACCACCTGTCTTAGACAACTTTGCAGTAAGGCTCTTTTCAGGATTATTCGCTGAAACTCCACTGTAGTCTAGGCCTACTCTAAATCGCGTACCTGGTGTTACTGGACTATACTTCTTTACTGGCATTGTTAAGTAATTTTTATCTAATGCTTATTAAATATCTCCGTAAAAGTCAATCTCTTCTCCTTCGGCTAATGTCACCACTGCCTTCTTGTAAGATGAAACTCTGCCCTTAATCAAACCGCTTCTTGTGTTTCTGTTCTTAGCCTTTGCTGGCATAATCATAGTATTCACAGATGCAACATTGACATTGTACATTTCATCGATAGCCTTCTTGACTTCTACCTTGTTCGCCTTTTGGTTAACTATGAAGCTATACTGGTTAAGCGAATCGGATAGCATCTCTGCTTTCTCAGATATTATCGGTCTTATTAATATATTCTTAGCCATTTTACTTTACTTTTAAACTTAAGCAAATGATTCTTGCATCTTTTCAATAGCACTCTCAGAAAGTATGATTGCTTGCGCATCTAGTATCTGGAATGTGTTTAGGTCCTTGGCATTAACAACAGAGGCCTTCTGTAGATTCCTACTCGATAACAGAAGGTTCTTGTCATAGTCATTCAGTACAAGTAGTGATTTCTTACCACCGGCACTCAAGCTATCCAGGACACTTGCATAGTTACTGGTCTTAGGACTATCGAAGGTAAAATCTTCAACCACTAGGATACTTCCTTCATTTGCCTTTGTAGACAAAGCCGAAGCTCTTGCAATCTGCTTTACCTTCTTGTTCAATTTCAAACTGTAATTCCTATCAGCTCTAGGTCCAAACATTCTTCCTCCACCTCTGAAGATACCACTCTTGATCGATCCTGCTCTCGCAGTACCAGTACCCTTCTGTCTCTTTAGTTTCTTGGTTGATCCAGTGATTTCACCTTTCTCCTTCGCCTTGTGTGTTCCTTGTCTCTGCGCAGCTTGGAAAGCCTTAACTGCAAGATAGATGGCATGATCATTCGGCTCGATTCCGAAAATTTCACTTGGAAGTTCTACAGACCTGCCCGTAGCTTTTCCTTCGATATTTAGAACATCAATTTTCATTGCAATTATTTTTCTAGGACTAGGTAAGATCCCTTGTGACCAGGAACTGCACCTTTGATTACTAATAAATTTTGTTCTGGAAATAGTTTCACAACTTCCAGGTTGGCAATCTTAACTCGGTTACCTCCAGTTCTACCTCCCATTTTCATTCCTTTAAATACTTTGGCTGGATAAGAAGCTGCTCCAATTGAACCAGGAGCTCTTAATCTATTGTGCTGACCATGTGTCTTATCACCTACACCTCTAAAGTTGTGTCTTTTGACAACCCCTTGGAAACCTTTACCCTTCGCAATACCAACGGCACTTACCTTATCACCTACCTCGAAAACTTCGTCGACATTAATCAAATCGCCGAGGGCCTTATCTAACGTAGAATCTCTCAATTCCACAATTTTTTTCTTTGGCGAAGTACTAGCCTTTGCAAAGTGACCTAACATCTGCTTCGAAGTATTCTTCTCCTTAGCTTCTACAGCACCCACTTGAAGTGCATTATATCCATCCGTATCTTCAGATTTAACCTGAGTTACGACGTTAGGTGTTACCTCTATAACAGTACAAGCGACATTCTTCCCATCAGCTGAGAAGATGCTAGTCATACCGACTTTCTTACCTATGATACCGTCCACGATATACTATTTTATTATGACCAAAAAGTACACAGAAAAAGCCTAAGCAAAAGTTTCCGTGCTATTTTGAAAATTATTTGAAACTATGTCAATTTAACCTGGATATCTACTCCTGAAGGTAGCTCTAACTTAGATAGAGCGTCTACGGTTTTCTGCGTCGGAGTATAAATCTCGATTAATCTTTTGTGGGTACGCAATTGGAACTGCTCACGAGATTTCTTATTGACATGCGGGGAACGCAATACCGTAAATATTTCTTTCTCAGTTGGCAGCGGAATCGGACCCGTAATGACAGCACCACTATTTCGTACTGTCTTCACGATTTTCTCCGTTGATTTATCCACCAAGTTGTGGTCGTACGAACGAAGTTTAATCCTGATTTTTTGATTCATTACCTAGTAATTAAATATTATTATTTTAAAAAGAGGTGCAAAGATAATAATTTATCTGAACACCTCACTATTTTATTAGACTTTTACTTCACCTTTAGCTTCTGCAATTACTCCTTCAGCAACACTCTTCGGTGCAGCAGCGTAGTGTGAGAATTCCATTGAGCTACTTGCTCTACCTGAAGTGATCGTTCTGAGCTGTGTCACATAGCCAAACATTTCTGACAAAGGAACATCTGCAGAAATCTGAACTGCTCCTCCTGACTTTTGCTCCTGACCTTTAGGAAGACCTCTTCTTCTGTTCAAGTCACCAATGACCGAACCTGTATACTCCTCTGGAGTTGTGATCTCCAACTTCATAATAGGCTCCAGAAGTACGGGCTTGCAACTCTTTGCCGCCTCTTTGAATCCCTCCTTAGCACAAAGTTCAAAAGCGATAGGCTTTGAATCCACAGCGTGCGTAGACCCGTCATATACCTTAACCTTCATACTATCGATACCGTAACCAGCTAGGATACCATTATCCATCATAGAAGTGAAACCCTTCACAATTGATGGGAAGAACTCCTTAGGAATTTTACCACCAACGATTTTATTGATAAATTGAAGTTTCACCTTTCCACCTTTGAAATCATCAGATTCTAAGAAATCTTCATCTGCTGGTCCAAGTTCGAACTGCATATCAGCGAAAAGACCAGATCCACCTGATTGCTTCTTCAGTCTCTCTCTGTGATCAACAGTCTTGGTTAGTGCCTCCTTATAGTTAACTTGAGGAGCTCCTTGGTTACATTCAACCTTAAACTCTCTCTTTAGTCTATCAACGATAATCTCTAGGTGCAACTCTCCCATTCCGCTAATTACGGTCTGATTAGTATCAGGGTCAAATCTTACTTTGAAAGTTGGATCTTCTTCTGCTAGCTTGGCAAGTGCCATTCCTAGCTTGTCCATGTCTTTTTGAGACTTTGGCTCAACTGCAACACCAATTACCGGATCAGGAAACTTCATACTTTCTAGCACTAGGGGATGTCCCTCCGCACACAAAGTATCTCCAGTCCTTAGATCCTTAAATCCAACACCTGCAGCGATATCACCTGCTTCTACCCTATCAATAGGATTTTGCTTATTGGAGTGCATTTGGTAAAGTCTTGATATTCTCTCCTTCTTGCCAGATCTCGAGTTGTATATATAAGAACCCGCATTCAAAGCACCTGAATAAACTCTAAAGAAAGCCAATCTACCAACAAATGGGTCAGTTGCAATTTTAAATGCTAGGGCTGTAAAAGGCTCTTCTATCGAAGGTTCTCTAACCACCTCTTCTTCGGTATCAGGATTAATTCCAGTAACCGCTTCTACATCTAGTGGCGAAGGAAGGTAGGCACATACTGCATCTAGCACAGCTTGAACACCTTTATTCTTAAAAGCAGAACCACACATCATCGGAACGAACTTGTTGTCAAGTACTGCTCCTCTAACCGCGTTGATCATCTCTTGCTCTGTGATTGAATCTTGATCTTCAAAGAATTTCTCCATTAGATTCTCATCATACTCTGCAACTGCTTCAAGCAACTTCTCTCTCCATTCCAGTACTGTTTCCTCTAAATCTGCAGGAATCTCGATCTCTTCGTATGTCATTCCCATGTCATGCTCATTCCATACGATGGCCTTATTTGTAATAAGGTCAACAACACCCTTAAAAGTCTCCTCTGCTCCGATTGGAACTTGTAAAGGAATGGCATCTGAACCTAATTTTTCCTTCACGTCCTTTACTACGCTAAAGAAGTCAGCACCTGATCTATCCATTTTGTTAACGAATCCAATCCTAGGGACATTATAGTTATCCGCTAGTCTCCAGTTTGTTTCAGACTGCGGCTCCACACCTGATACTGCGCAGAAAAGGAAGACCAAACCGTCTAGGACTCTAAGAGATCTATTTACTTCAACGGTAAAATCCACGTGACCTGGAG
>CAZMYK010000373.1:0-4803 GCA_964570435.1 uncultured Saprospiraceae bacterium
GCATACTTTCGCTTCCTCCCGAACCTTTCTGGCAGGAGGTCATTAAAGTATAAGTTCTTCTTGCTGTCTCCATCTGCATGAATACCAGCAGTTTGGGTAAATACATTTTCACCTACGATCGGTTTATTGACAGGTATTCCAAAACCAGAAAATGTAGAAACAAGTTTGCTTACCTTATAAAGGGAGGACTCCACCACATTAATTTCGACTTCTGGAAGAAAGTCATTAATCACAGCAATCACTGAAGCAAGGGGTGCGTTTCCTGCTCTTTCTCCCATTCCATTTACGGTAAGATGTAGACCGTGAATGCCACTCTTGATGGCTTCTTTAACATTGGCTACACTTAAGTCATAGTCATTGTGACCATGAAAGTCGAAATGGGTGTCCGGATATCTTTCTGTGACTTCGCTGATGTAGTCTGCAGTTTCATTGTAAGTCAAGATACCCAGAGTATCAGGGAGTAAAATGCGTTTAATTTTTTCTTGGCTCAAAAAGTCTAGGTAGGCTAGAACATAGTCTTTAGAGTTCCTCATCCCATTGCTCCAATCCTCTAGGTACACATTGCTTACAAAGCCTCGCTGTGCGGCATCTTCTAAGTTTTCATGAATATCTGAAAAGTGTTCTTCAGGTGACTTCTTGAGTTGATGTGTTAGATGGTTCAATGAGCCCTTCGTTAGTAGATTTTGAACTCTTGCCCCTGCTTCTTCCATCCACCTTAGTGAACTTCCCTTGTCTACAAAGGTCAAGACCTCCACCTTATCTAGGTATCCTGCTTTTTTTGCCCACTTGGTAATATTTTGAACTGCCAATAGTTCCCCTTCTGAGACTCTAGCTGAAGCCACCTCAATGCGATCCACACAAAGTTCTTGCAAAAGCAATTTGGCAAGACTTAACTTTTCAGATTCGGAAAAGGATACTCCTGATGTTTGTTCACCATCTCTCAGAGTGGTGTCCATTATCTCAAGTTTGCGAGGGCTCATAGGCTTAGAATGGGAGACCTGATGCGAACTCCTTTATTTCTTCCTTCATATTTGATAGGTAGTCTATGTCGTCAAATCCATTTAACATATTTTCCTTCTTATAGGCATTAATTTCGAAGACTTCGGAGGCTCCTGTCGTCAGAATAGTGACCTTTTGCTCCGGTAGATTCACTTCGAATTCCGCTCCAGGGTTGTGCTCTATTTCTTTGAAAATTTGGTCAAGGAAGTTGGGACTTACTTGAACAGGTAGGACACCTACATTCAAGCAGTTGCCTCTAAAAATATCCGCAAAAAATGAAGATATAACGCACCTGAATCCATAGTCATAGACGGACCAAGCTGCATGTTCACGAGAAGATCCCGATCCGAAATTCTTGCCTCCAACTAAGATTTTTCCACCATAAGTAGTATTGTTAAGGACGAAATCTGACTTTGGAGAGTTGTCAGGATTGTAACGCCAATCTCTAAAAAGGTTGTCTCCAAAGCCCTTTCTTTCTGTTGCCTTAAGAAACCTCGCAGGAATAATCTGGTCGGTGTCCACATTCTCAATCGGTAGTGGTACTGCCGTGCTTGAAAGTATACTAAATTTGTCGTAAGCCATTTTTATTCACTTGTTTTCGCTAATCGTATTCAACCTCTTCGGGCCGAAATATTTTAAGCCATAGAGACTTCAGCTTCTAATAATTCCCTTGGATCAGTAACTTTTCCAGTGACTGCTGCTGCAGCAGCAGAGTAGGGGCTTGCAAGCAGTGTTCTAGAACCAGGACCCTGTCTACCTTCAAAGTTTCTATTCGAGGTGCTAACTGCATATTTCCCAGCTGGAACTTTATCATCGTTCATTGCTAGGCAGGCTGAACACCCAGGCTCCCTTAGTTCGAAACCAGCTTCTTCTAAGATTTCAAGGAGGCCTTCATCTCTGATTGCTTGTTCCACTTTGTGTGAACCTGGAACTAGCCAGGCAATAACATTTTCCGCCTTTTTTCTTCCTTTTACCACAGAAGCAAAGGCACGAAAATCTTCAATTCTTCCATTGGTGCATGAACCTATGAAGACATAGTCGATGGACTTTCCAATCATGTTGTCTCCCTCGTTAAAGTCCATGTAACCTAAGGACTTATGATAGGTAGCTAGACCACCGGATATTTCGCTAGATGTCGGAATGTGTTGAGAGATTCCAATACCCATACCTGGATTGGTTCCATATGTGATCATCGGTTCGATGTCAGAAGCATCAAAGTGGAATTCTTTGTCAAAGAAGGCGCCTTCTTCAGTTTTTAAAGTCGACCAGTAAGCCATAGCCTTGTCCCATCCACCTGCTGTAGGAGTAAACTCCCGTCCTTTGATATAATCAAATGTCTTTTCATCTGGCGCAATCATGCCTCCCCGTGCTCCCATTTCGATGCTAAGATTGCATTCTGTCATTCTTCCCTCCATACTCATATCCTCGAAAACTTGGCCTGCATATTCTACAAAGTGACCAGTCGCTCCAGAAGTGGTGAGTTTTGAAATAATGTACAATGCGACATCCTTAGGGGTGACCCCAAAACTAAGAGCCCCATTAATGTTAATCCGCATTTTTTTTGGTTTTGGTTGCATGATACATTGTGTAGATAGTACCATCTCAACTTCTGAAGTCCCAATTCCGAAGGCAATAGCTCCAAAGGCCCCATGTGTCGACGTGTGGGAATCTCCGCATACAATTGTCGCTCCTGGCTGTGTGATCCCATATTCAGGGCCCACAACATGGACTATTCCATTTTTCTCATGTCCTAGACCCCAATGACTAATGCCGTATTCTGCAGCATTGGCTTCAAGAGCCTTAAGTTGATTTGCAGAAAGTGGATCCTGAACAGGAAGGTGTTGGTCCTTGGTAGGTGTATTATGATCCGCTGTCGCGAAAGTCCTCCCTGGAAACATTACCGTGCTATTTCTAGCCTTGATACCACGAAAGGCCACAGGGCTGGTAACTTCATGAACCATGTGCCGATCTATGAATAGAACGTCCGGCCCGTCTTCAAGGCTTCTTACCACATGAGAGTCCCAAACTTTATCGAATAGTGTTTTTGCCATCATTTCAAATTATAAGAAGGCAAATTTAAAAAATTACTATATAGGTAGTGTCTTTGTGTCCCTTTGATTCTTTGGAAAATGTCAATAAGTGGTAAGAAATTTTGATATTTGCGCTTCGTTACCAACAAAACTGCGCAAATGTCACAAATGAACCAATCTCTAGGTGAGTTCATCATCAAGAATCAAAATGATTTCCGTTACTCATCAGGTGAATTGTCACGGCTGATCAATTCCATTAGGTTGGCTGCCAAGATGGTGAATCACAAGGTGAATAAGGCTGGATTGGTTGACATCGTGGGTCGGGCTGGTGAAATGAATGTCCAGGGCGAAGCGCAACAGAAATTAGATGTATACGCAAATGAAGTCTTTGTGAATGGCTTGGTGAATCGAAACATCGTCTGCGGAATAGCGACCGAGGAGGAAGAAGACTTTTTATCCATAAAGGGACGTCCTGGAAGTAATGAGAATAAGTACGTTGTCCTCTTAGATCCACTCGATGGGTCATCGAATATTGACGTCAATGTCTCTGTTGGGACTATATTTTCGATTTATAGGAGGGTCTCAGAGGATGGCACTCCGGTAGGTATAGATGACTTCCTGCAACCAGGCAATAAACAGGTGGCCGCTGGATACATCGTCTACGGAACTAGTACCATCTTCGTCTATACCACTGGACACGGGGTCAACGGTTTTACGCTTAACCCAGCAATTGGAACCTACTACCTGTCACATCCTAATATGAAATTCCCGCCAAAGGGCAGCATTTATTCCGTTAATGAAGGAAACTATGTGCATTTTCCACAGGGAGTGAAGGACTATATTAAGTATTGTCAAGAAGAAAAAGAAGACCGACCATATACATCAAGATATATTGGTTCTATGGTCAGCGATTTTCATAGAAATATGATCAAGGGAGGGATCTACTTTTATCCAAGTACCTCTTCGAATCCAAGGGGTAAGTTACGGCTACTTTATGAGTGCAATCCACTTGCATTTATTGCTGAACAAGCGGGAGGTAAAGCCAGCGATGGTTTTAAGAGAATTATGGACATTGAGCCTACAGAACTACATGAACGAGTGCCCTTCTTTTGTGGTAACCGCGACATGGTCAAAAAGGCTGAGGAATTTATGAAAGCGGCCTTATAATTCTACCTGATTTAGTAGATGGTTATTGAAGATCCGTCTTGAAATTCATATGCCATATCTGAATATCGATAATTTAACCCATTTCGTAAAACATAATACGTTCTTAAGGGGTTACTAGAAAAGAATATTGAACGATGAGAATAACTTTACTTTTAGGCTTCCTATTCACCTTTTTTTCTGTCTTTGGCCAGAGCTTTACTGTAAGTGGCAATATGAGGGATGGGGAAACTGGAGAGGACTTGATAGGGGCCACAGTTTCTGTAAGAGAATTGCCGGGAACTGGGACATCTGCTAATGCTTATGGCTTCTATTCATTAACCTTAGAGAAGGGAAAATACACACTTGTATATGAGTACATTGGGTTAGAAAGCGTGGTCCGCGAGATTGACCTAGACAAACCCTTAGAAGTCAATATTGAATTGAGTCAAGGTTCTATTCAAATGGAGGAAGTTGTGGTCACGGCTGAGAGAGAAGATGCTAATATTTCTGAAACTAAGATGAGCGTTACCAAACTAGATCCGAAGGACATAGAGACAGTTCCCGTCATCTTCGGAGAGAAGGACATCATTAAAACTTTGCAACTTACTCCTGGGGTAAAAACGGCTGG
>CAZMYK010000374.1:0-4783 GCA_964570435.1 uncultured Saprospiraceae bacterium
CCACCTTTATCAGGAGTAGCATCCATAACTTCATCAATAACAAACTCCAGGTCATTTATCACAACAACCCAAAAGCTACAACAAGCGAAATTCCCAGCTGCATCGTAGACGTTGTAGGTCACTTTTGTACTATCCTTAGGAAAAACAGAGCCCGGTGGAAGACCTTCAGCCAATTCAATAGAATCTATGGCACAGTTGTCTGCAAAAGATGGTGCAACGTAGAAAATAGTGTCGCAACCATTCAGGGTGATGTCATCTACACATGAAGCTGTGGGTGCAATGGTGTCTATTACGGAAATGATGTAAATATCTTGACTTGTAACGTTCCCATTGATGTCTGTTGCCTGGTAGCTTATCGTCCTTGGACCTAGGTCTTCACAAGAAGTATTACCGGAGATCTCAAAAGAGGCCACACCACAATTATCTGTAGTCTCAATATTCAGCGGTGAAAGATCTAGCACTCCGTTTTCATCTACGAAAAGACTCACACTATCTGTAAAGGTGATCCTCGGGCCTTCAAGATCTTCAAAAGTAGCCATGATTTCATTCAACGAAATCGAGCATCCATTTGCGTCGGTGACCGTCACTGCATAGGTACCTTCTGCAACGTTGCTTAGCTCCATTGAAGTCGACCCATCAGACCATAGATAAGAATATGGGCTTGTTCCACCTGAAACAGTTGCTGTCATGTTGTTTTCAGATGGCATTGTACAATCAGGAAAGTCTAGGAATACATCGAGTTCAAGTGGGTCCGGGTCAATAATTTCAAAAGATTCTATGATGGTGCATCCGCTTCCATCTGCAACAGTTACTGCATAACTTCCCTCTTCAAGGCCAGCTATCGCAATAAAAGAATTGTCTCCATTAGACCACATGAACTCCAAAGGTTGCACAAATCCTGTGGGGTCAATAATTGCCTCTCCATCTGACGACCCCGAACAGGTAATCTGAGTAAAGTCTAGGTTGATTTCAAATGCGCATGCAGTTGTACCAACATCTGCCTGGATCGTATCTTGGCAACCATTAGCATCAGTCACTGTCAATAGGTAAGTTCCCTCACTAAGACTATCAATAGCAGCAGTGCTTGCTCCATTCGACCATTCGAAAGTATAAGGAGGAGTTCCACCTGCGACCTCGCTCTGTATAGAACCATCACCTACCGACTCGCCAGATTCGTCCATCACTGTTAAATTAATCTCTATAGCACTTGGTTGCTCGAGGTCAATAGCAGCCTCTGCCGTGTCGCCATCTGAGTCGGTAACTGTTACTGAATAAGTACCCGCAGGTAGGTCATTGTTCTCTATAGTGTTTACACCATTTGACCACATATAAGTAAAGACCTCCGTACCTCCAGTTGCCATAGCAAGTAGGTCGCCAAGTCCCCCTTCACATAAGATTGGAGACTCTTCTATCATGACTTCTACAGCCACCTTCGGTGCAGGTTTTACAATTGTAACACCATCCGTTAACTTCACAGCATCACCAGATGAACCCGACCCATTTGTAATATTTCCCGCAGCAAACATAACTACCTCTTGGTCTTCATCTACAATCGGAGCCTCCCAATCGAAAATCCATTGGGCTACACTGTCCTGAAAGTTCTTCGCTCCCCTATGCTCAATATACCTGCGTCCACCCGCTATCGAAACACCTTCGTCCTGCGAGTTCCCCATTAATTCCCCTGCGTTCGTAAAGTCATCATTAAATATCGCAACCATTTGAAAGCCTGCTCTGATGGCATTGCCGTCCGTATTGTTAACTGTTACGCTAAGCGAATACGTAGTGCCGCTTTCAACTTCATCGGGAAGCCCTCCTATCTCAACATTACCATCGAAATTGTTTCCTTGGTGGCAGCTAGAGCAAACTCCGTCACCAGGTGCCCCAGTCCTTCCATTGGGTGGATCTATGGAATTACTTAGTAGAACAAAGATAATGGCCAATCCCGTGAGGTACTTCAAAGCAATATTCATGAGTTATTCTTAAATAGATTTATTTTACAATTGTAATTATGCAACAAGAAAGTGCTTCTCCAGCAAAGTTTTAGCGCACTTGCTGTCTTTTAATTGATAAAAGTCACAATGAACAAGTTCTTGGCGACTTTTTCGGTCAACAAATGTATGTGAAATTAGAATAATAGTTTACCCAGATACTAAATACGAACATCTATACTTACCTGGCTTCCTGAGAGGAGGCAGTCAACGAAATGCTTTGCCCAAAATGGACCTAGGGAGGCGCCCTTGGTACCAAGGCCATTAAACAAGAAGATATTGCTGTGGTCGCGGTGCGCACCCATCAATGGTTTTCGGAATTTGCTTGCAGGTCTTACACCTGCCTGGTGGTCTATTATCTCATAAGATGTAGAGACGATTTTCTCTAAGCCTTGGATAAGCCAGTCGCGCTTTTCCTCTGTGGGCAAGTCCGAAAACTCCTTCCACTCATAGGAGGCCCCTAACCAATATAGATCATCCTTTATAGGTGCAAGAAAAAGATGGTCCTTTAAGATGTAATTGATCTTGAGATTTGAAATTCTCACAATGAGCAGCTCACCCTTTGCAGGACTAAAGGGGAGGTCGTTGAAGTAGGGATTTTCTGAAACTTTGTGACCTTCACAGAAAATCGCTCCCTTATATTGCAAGCCTTTGTATTCTATGTGATTATCTGTCGGAACCAGTGCTGAGTGTTGAAATATTTCTTCTATGATCTTGTCATCTTCAAGTAGGTAGTGACGAAGGTCTGAGACTAGTTTGGAAATATGTAACTGGAAGGCACTTACACTTCCATAAGCTTGCTTCTCAATCAAAGCGGGATCTACTACGAAGTCCGGATCCACAGAAGACATATACTTTGCAGCTTCATCTTGCAATCCTCGTGCATCCCAATTGTTTTGATCTTTAATCGTAGGAATAGCCCGCAGGATTTCCTTTCTATGTAAGTATTTACCACCTAAGAGTTTTTCAAGCTTTTCATAGGTATCAGTAAAGACTTTTTCTAAGTCTTCATACATCCACGTTTTAACAAATTTTCTACCTGTCAAGGGATTTATGATTCCTGCTGCCACCTTTGAAGCCCTGCTCAATTGAGGAGCATCTACGATTGTAAACTCAAGATTTCGGCTCAGAAGCTCATAGGCTATTAAGGATCCTGCAAGACCTTGACCTACAATGAGGTACTTATCAATCATAAATTCTGAAGAATTTCCTTCTGAGCCTTGGTCAGTTTTTTGGCTACAAGATCGTAACTATGATCTATCAACTTAGAAATGAACTTATCATCAAGTTCTCGTTCGCAATACACCGTATTCCAGTGTTTCTTATTCATGTGCCAACCTGGTATGATATCGGGATACTCACCTCGCAACTCTTCGGCATAGCCTGGATCGCACTTTAGGTTACACCTAAATTCATCATCACCTAGGCCGACTGCTGCAAACATCTTTCCGAGCACCTTGTAAACCAGTGTATCTGGACCAAAGGGTGTTTCCTCGGTAACCCCTTTTTTACTAAGACAGTATTCTTGAAATGTAATTATGTCCATATTAGTCTTCTAGCATGTGGCCCATCAGATCATTCTTGACCTTCAAGTAGTCTTTGTTTTCAGCTGATGGATCAATGATCAAGGGTATCCGCTCTGAAACCCTTATCCCATAGGCATTTAATCCTTCCACCTTTTCAGGATTGTTCGTAAGAATTTTCACGCTGGCCACGCCAATGTCCTTTAGTATCTTGCTTGCCTCCTTGTAGTCGCGCTCATCAGGTTCAAACCCTAAGTGAATATTAGCATCAATTGTGTTCATGCCTGTATCTTGAAGTTGGTAGGCCTTAAGTTTATTGATCAATCCAATACCTCTTCCCTCTTGTCGTAGATAAATAAGAATCCCTTTCTCCTTTCCGATAATGTCCAAAGCCTTATCTAATTGTTCTCCACAATCACAGCGCTTCGACCCAAATAGATCACCTGTCAGACATTCAGAATGAATTCGAACAACAACATCTTTCAAGTCTTCTAACTTTTCATGTACCAGCACCACGTGTGGCATTTTTTCCGCTTCCTCATCTGAGTAGGCAATCATTCTAAAATTACCACTCGGAGTCGGAATCACTGCTTCTGACTGCTTTCTCATCTATGCATTTGTGAGGGCAAATATATGTAAAATTACTGCCTACATGAGCAACTTGCTTGCATAAAACTATGAGTCCTTGTATCGAAGGGATAGGCATTTCCACTTCCTTCCAACTCCCAATGAAATTTTGACCGCTTATTCTCATGGTTTCCAATTTCATCCATGTTCTTACTATCATACAACCTCCCATTGATCATTGTGTAGATCACATTTTCGGTATCTTGAATCTCTTCTAATGGATTCCCATCTATCACAATCAGGTCGGCTAGCTTCCCTACCTTAAGGCTTCCTAGCTCCTTAGACATACCGAGGTACCTGGCTCCGTTAATGGTTGCAGCTTTCAGTGCTTCCAGATTAGTCATTCCCCCCTGATGGAGCATCCATAACTCCCAGTGGGCTCCGAGTCCTTGCAATTGACCATGGGACCCTAAGTTGATACTTACACCTGCATCAGATAGCTTTTTGCAGGACCTTGAGGTCAGAATATGTCCATTTTCATATTCCTCTTGGGGGGCCATAGTTCTATGTCGAGATCTTGAATCGATAAGTGCCCTGGGTGTAAATGTTAATAAGCGTTCCTTTTCCCATACATTGGTGTTCTGGTACCAATAGAATTCTCCATTAAGGCCTCCATAGTTGACGATCAATGTTGGTGTATTAGAA
>CAZMYK010000375.1:0-4778 GCA_964570435.1 uncultured Saprospiraceae bacterium
GTGTTTTCGTGTGCCATGTCATCTAGCTCTATGAACAGTTTTCTTGGATTGATTCCACTTATAGAATGAATATGTTTATTGAAATTCGATTGATCATAGTACTTACTGTCGTAAGCGAGTTCGGTAAGTTTAAGTTCCCCTTCATGGCCCTTAAACGTCTCGACTGCATTTCTGAATTTCACAAGTCTTGAGAATTCTCTAACGCTACAGCCGACATGCTTTTTGAAGGCCCTGAGAATGGTTTTGCGGTGCTTTTTCGTTTCCGCTGAGAGTTCATTCAGGGCAGTAGTCCCACCACTTTCTAACAATTTTTGAACACAATAAATAACGAGTTCTTCTTGAAATTCCTGCTTGATTGATAAGAAATAGGAATCAAGTAGGTCTCTTTTTGTAGTGACTTTATCTTCACGGAAGACATCTTGCAGGCAGGAGACATAAGCTGGATCGAATGAATCAAAACGAGTGATCGTGCCCCGCACATAATTATCGAGTGAGCCATTGATGAAGCGATTCAGTCCTAGAGGTTCGAATATGATTCCCACCTTGTTAATGGGACCTTGCATCACGACCTCGCGGTTCTTTTTGTAGGTAAATGTCAGGATCGAATCTAGGGTCAAGTCATCTGCAGGTAGGGTATACCTCCGCTCTTCATCCCACTCTATTTTGGAACCCTGGAAGGTATTGAGGGCAATTCGTTGATTTGGGTAGTAGGTGAAAGTCCGTTTGAAGTCCTCTCCGAAAGTTTTGTGGAAATAGTAGTAGGCAATATACTTATTAAGCATCTTGCTTTTCGGACGAATGGTATGGAAGAGCTCTTCACCTTGCATGTTCTTAATTCGAGTTTCTAAAGATAGGATCAAGCCTTGTATAAGACAATATCGAACGAGTTATTTTTGTGTTCTGCTTTACAAGCGTCTATTTTGCGTAAGGCTGACTATGAATGGCATTAAACCCATTAGTCGATTTCCTTGGCGATTATCTGATGTATTTACTAACTTCCCTAGGAATTAAAGTATCTAATTGTGGCAAAGAAGAAAATTGATTGGCTGAATCATGGCTTAGAATTTATCGTTGTAGTCATAGGTATATTAATTGCCTTCCAGATGAACAAGTGCTCAACGGAACGCAGTCAAGCGAAGATCGTGGATAACCATCTTACTGAAATTCAGAAAGAAACGGAATTTAATAAGGCCTCCCTGGAACGATCTATTTCTTGGGGAGATAGTACGATGAGGAATCTTGCACAACTAGATCGCCTATTAGATGAAGGAAGGGATTTTGCCCAGATTAACCAGATTACGTTGAAGTTGCTCAATTTGGGAGGTGTCTACCTTCGAAAAAATGCCTATAAGAACCTGATTGAAACTGGAGATGTTCGATTTATGAAAAATTTTGAATCGAAACAGAAGATTATCGATTTATATGAATATTATGAGTGGGTGGAAGGCTTCAACCAAATTTCGCTGGACCTATACCAGAGAGACTTTTATCCCTACCTTAGGGATAATTTTGACCTAAGAGGAGGCAGTGTTCAGAAGGACGAAGTGTACACCTCATCGGTTTACAAGAATAATCTTGCTGCCTACTACAGGACGAGCCAAAATCGCTTGGATAAGTACAAAGAATGTCTAATTGAAGTGGATTCCTACTTGGTGAATACTGAAGCGAATTAGAAGAGAATGACTTTAGGTGTTGCTACATTTGCAGTACTGTCTATTAGAAAAATTGTAAACCGAAAATCATGAAAAAGTATACACAGGAGGAGTTTGACTCAGTCGTGGAGGGATTTATCGACAAAACACTGGCCAAGGATAAGTGGACGCATCAAGCGCATCTAGCGATTGCTTTTTGGCACATTGCAAATTTTGGATTTGATGATGGACTTCGCTTGGTCCAAGCAAGGATCAGAGACTACAATATGGCAATAGGAAGTGCCAATACGAAATCTGCAGGCTACCATCAAACACTGACCATATTTTGGATGATAATTAGCTATAATTTTTACTCGAGTAATCCAGACTTAAGTATTTCAGATTGTCTGGCTAGTTTTATCAAACTAAATAGCGAGCCGAGTTTGCCCTATCGATACTACGACAAAGAGGTTCTTTTTTCACCAAAGGCCAGACGAAGGTGGGTGAATGGAAATAGAAGGAAAGTTAAAGTCCTTAGGAGAAGATCAGATTCACACTATGCATTTTCCGACGAAGCATTTATGAAGCACTTTTCAGCTTGCACTCTAGATCCAGCGGTTTTTTCACATGAGGCGCACCTGAGATTAGCATGGCTCGTGATTAAGCAAAATGGTATAGAGGACTCTACAGAAATAGTAGGTACGTTAATTCGGAATTACGTGAAGAGCCTAGATGCAGAAGATAAATTCAACATGACATTGACCTTTGCAGCAACGAAAGCTGTCAATCACTTTATCAATAGATCTGATAGCGAATCGTTTGCAGACTTTATCCTTGAGTTTCCTAGACTGAAGTACAAGTTCAAAGATTTGATGTCAGCGCACTATAGTTTCGATATTTATGATTCTCAAAGCGCCAGAATTGCCTTCCTAGAACCAGATTTGCTCGAATTCTAAGCAACTTTTTGAAGTGCTGATAAGGCCTACTTCCTTGAAAGTCATCTTTTGACATCGGTCTCACTGCTTCCTTTGATATTATGTGATTCTCCTGTGTTGGTTATTTGGGCGTGCCCCTTCGGGTCGGGCTATCCGGCACTCTTCACGCTTGTCAGCGTGATTCAAACAACACCTACTATCCCTCACGCGGGCATTGTGTTAAAATAAGGACCATCAGACGAAGACTCGAAAACTTCCAAGTATAGGAAGCTTCCCCTAGCTGTCAAAAAAAAGCCTACTTAGAATCTACATAACTTGGGACTTCCTTGTGGAATACCTCTTCTTTAGTTGTTAACTTAACCACCAGTTTTCCCTTACCCAATTTCTTCGTAAGAAATCGCTTCTTGTAGAGGCCCTGGTTGGTAAACTTATGATCTATCAGGGTAAAGATCTTATTGCCGCTCAAGTCATATATTCCTCCGTTGGCCTGGCCAGGTTCTTCGATAAAGTAACTTACTTCCACCAGTTCTTTGTCTTCCTTTCGAACAGTCAATACAGCAATCTTATCCTTTTCGCGCTGCTCTCGCTCAGCTGCGATTTGTTGTGCCCTTGTCTTAATTAGGGCACGAGCAGTTGGTGTCTCACATGGTTCTATAGAAGCAATGAAGTAAGTTCGATCTGTGGTTTCGAAACCTGGTTCTAGGGTGATTGACCTTCCACCTACAAATGAAACTCTGCTATCTCGCGCAATATCACTTAGGGATTCGACAGTCTCTGTTGCACTGAATTTACTAGTATTCAAAGTGGTGTCACCAAGCAGAACTTGCATTTCGCCACAATCATTTACATCAAAAGCCGAGCCTGTGCACTCACAGTCTTGGTTGTAACTATCTCCTAGGGTAAGTTCGTCACCATCATCACATGGCGTTCCAGCAAGTGGACATTTAACCGCTGAAAAGGCAAGCTTACCTAAGCCCTTGCAAGAAGAACCTGCATCAAGAGAGCTTATTAGGATGTATCTGGCGTAAAGGCCCTGGAAATTAGGACCATTAAATCCACCGTAGTTACCCGTTCCAGGTGCAAGGGCCCAATTATAGGTTCCAAATTCTGACCATGTGCTTCCGTCTAAGGAATAGTCGATCGCAACAGAAGACATACCCTTGCCTACTTCACCTGCCTTGTTGTAGTTCCATACTTGACTTTGGTGCAATTCATGCCGGTCACCTAGATCATACATGATCCAGTGGCCCTCGCCCCTAGTTGAATTGGGATTGGCCGTCCTTTCGCAAGAAACCCAAGAGCTCCTGCTCTTATTATCAAGGCTACTTGAGGGAGCACACTTCTCTTTTGGTATGTAGTTCGCTAATGGGCTGTCACAATCCGGTCCTATGCATGGGATACCCACACATTCACATGAAGCATTATAGGCATCATCATTAGTGAAAGGATTGCCATCATCACAGAGAGGTCCTGCAGGAATGCACGCTAACTCACATTCATAGTCAAAGAAATATTGCGCATCAATCCTCTTCCAGACTCCTTCTTGTGTAAAAGGTGTCTGCCAAAAGGCACCAAAGTGTTCATTTCCACCTCCATCCTTATGGTTGACTTCGACATAGTAGAAGCGCCCCTTTTCAAGGTAAATGTTACTGGTGCTCTGGTAGATGTACTTGTCATGTTCTGTCATATTCGACCAGCCGGAGACTAGTACTTGGTGAGCTTGCTTATTTTCCGGGTTTTCGTCTGAACTAATGAATAGGATGACCTGATCATCCCCTGTCACATTGAACTTGTATAGGCCGCTTACGGGAACACTGAGATATGCTTGTACAGCAATACCTGGTGATTCTAATTCATTGGTGGATCTCCTACCTAGGAGGTCGTACTCTTCACTTGTTGACGGAAGACCTGGGAAGTTAGATGATTCATAAAGGTCATTCAAGTTTCCTCCTGGTATACCATCATAGATGTAGGCCGTAAGTTGGCCCTTTTCTCCTGCACAGACATTGTTATCTATCGGCTTTCCAAAACAATTACAGGCGCCATCTTCCACATCGTCTGAGGTAGAAGAGTCCCCATCATTACATGGTGTTCCTGCTTCAGGGCAAGGCTCTTCTTTACAATCTACACCTACTAGATAGGCAGCAGTAAGCACATTCCATTCGGTGGAACTTACTAAGTCTGTTTGCCACCATATTGCAAATCTGTCTGA
>CAZMYK010000376.1:0-4759 GCA_964570435.1 uncultured Saprospiraceae bacterium
GCTCTTGGAGGCCATACTTGTGCCAATCCTGCTTCATGCTAGACTTTAGACTTTCCAACATAAGTTGATACTGGTCAGAAACTTTCCGATCTATCTTGGTACTGATCCATACATTCCTTATCAGTATAGAAGGAATCATGTCATACCTTGTCACTTCCAAAGCTTCCTTGCCGCAAAAATCAAATAGTCTGACTTGCAGATCCTTGTCAAAACCTTTTATTCCAAGGTCTTCCAAGCGTAAAATACCTTCAAGTATATATTGGCTCATAAAGTAATTCGGTCGACCTCCTTCATACCAAGGGAATCCGCCTGCAGCAGTCTGCATTACACGTAGCTTTTCAGAAGCTCGTTTAAGTTCTTTTTCTATAGAAGAAGTCTGGAATAGCATAGACATATTCTTCATTACCTCTTCTTCACTAAGGGCGTCCTGTAGCCAAGGTGTCTGTGCTAGATCAATATTCTTCAGGGCATCATTCAAGCTTAATTGTGATTCCAAGTTGCCCTTCTTAAGCCAGTCAGAATAGAACTTCTGTACCAAGGGATTATCCTCTAAGATCTTGAGCGCAAGAGCATTGGCAAAGTATCTATTGAATACTGCTTCGGAATTCTCATCTTCTTTTTCCATCAGGTAGGGCAAAGATCGCATTGCATACCAAGCTGGACTTCCCGTGGACTCAATAGTCAGTGCGCTTGACCTCCTATTTCCTGTTAACATGTTAGCTACATCAACGACACCTTTTGAATTGGCATCTAACAAGACTGTTTCTGAATCGATCAGGTAAATCTCATTCGGAAGGACAGGTACACTATACTGTTCAGCATCTTGGTGCTTACTACCATCTACGCTATAGGTCAGTTGGGCAAGTGAAACGTCCTTGGGAACCCTAATTTTCCAAAAAACCTCCTTCTGGGCTCCAGCCTCCAAGGTAAAAGGTTCTACCCTTGAAACTAAGGGAATAGTCGCTTTGGTAAGCTGATCTACGATGCTCAAGCTTGCTTGAACCAAGTGCTCACTATCCGAAAGATTAACCACCTTCGCGGATAATGAAATGTAGTCTCCAGTCCTTAAAAACCTTGGCTGATTCGCTTGAATCATGAGTTCCTTTCTGGTCACTATTTCTTCTGAAAAGAAACCGTACTTAAGATCTTGAGTGTATGCAAAATTCTGAAACTTCCACTTCGTCAAGGCTTCATTGTTCGTAAATTCAATGACCAAATTTCCGTCCTCATCTGTTTCTAGGTCTGGATAAAAGAAGACCAATTCAGAAAGATTAGTCCTTACAGCTGGTGGCGGACTTGCAGGTGCCTCAGCTTTCGAAGCATCAGCCACCACTTGTACTTCGTCAAAGGCCATATTGTCCATTCTTGCTTCTGAAACCTCCATATCCGCTTCCATTGGAGGACTTGGTGACATCTTGCGCGACCTTGAAAGAAATGGACCTCCCATGTAGAAACGTTGGGGTCCGTATTTAAATCTAGGCATTTGTTCCCACGGTACTTGCTCAGTGTCGCCTTGGTTCCATCTGTAATTGCTGGTGTAAAGATACTGAGTGCCAAAGCTGTACTGATCAAAGTAGGGCACGCCCATCCTTGAAGGATAAAGGTTCCATTGCCACTCGTTTCCAGTGAATTGGTCTAAGGAGGCATCATACATGGACGCTAGGACCTTAGCTTTCAGCGGCTCGCCTTTATTGTCCGTGATCTCGAAGGTCCACTTTTCTGGGGAACCCGGTTCTGTCACAAGCCTCATGCTTTTTGCCTTGATCAGCACTTCCTTGTGCTTCCAAGGCACCCTTACATCTATATTTTCGCTGTGTATTCTATTCTTGTAAAAGGCCTTGACTTGTAAACTAAAGCCACCATAGTCTTCCTCTGAAATAGCATACGCTAGAAGCTTAGTCTGCTGTAAAGTAAGCCATTCCTCGTTGATCAAGATGGACCCTCTGTATTTACTAACGTGTACTTGCAATCCACTTATATTTGAGCCCAGTCGAACCCTAAACTGCTCCCCAGGTTGAATTTCCTTAGCTGTCTCTTCAACATAAAAAAGTTCATCATTGCCGAACTGGCCACTATCAAAATTATTCAGCACAAAGTAGCTGGAATAATCCTCTGCCCCGCTAGCCTTTAATACGACTTTAAAGTCACCAGGCCCCAGTAGGTCAGCAAGGTCCATGGTCACTTCCTTATCCAAGGCAATTTGCGCCTCATAAACCTGTTCAGAGTAATCTTCCTCCTTGTCCACAAAACTAAAATCTGGGTACCTTGACACATCAACAATTGTTGTATCTGGACTAGACCAGTATCGATCAACTTTGTGCGAGCCGCTTTTCCTCTTGTAAATCAGCATACTAAGCTCAGAAAACAGACCTTGATTCTCAGAATTAACCGTCGAGATCTTAAACTGCTTAGAATCTTCTTGGTCAAATTTGATATAAACCGATTGCTCTGCAATATTGAAGCTCTTGCTCGCTGATATGGTCTCGCCAGTGTTGTCAATGACTTCTAGCTCAACTCGAAAGCTAAAACTAGAACCTTGGTTTTCTCCTTCCGGCTTTTTTGCAAGAAAGTCAAAATTCACCCTTCCTTCCTTATCAGTAATGGTCTCCCCGCTCACTACCAAGGTACTTTCTCGTTGAGGAAAGTAGGACCTATAAGAGGAGTAAAAGTAAGGAAACCAAGTATTGCGATAGACCTTATATCTAACCCTTGCATCCGCAATTGGGACCCCAGAAAAACTGACAGCAGAAGCCGAAACATCAACTTTGTCATCTAGTTTTAACGCTTGTTCTGAATCTTCGAAAGACACTTCATACTTGGGTCGCTTATATTCTTCAAGCTGGACCGTCTTGTAAGCATTTACCTGCCCATCTTTGCTTCTAAGTATAAAACTAAGGAAACCATTCTGCGTACCTTCAGGAATCTCAAGCACACCATGGTAGGCCCCGAAGTCATCCGTTTCGACAGACAAATTGGCAATCTCGGTACCAAAGTTATCATTCAAAAATACCGTAAGCTTTTTATTCTTTAAGATCTTGGGCTCCTGTTCTTGGCTTTGTCTTAGTAGGATGCCATGAAAGTGAATTTCCTGACCCGGCCGATAGATTCCACGATCAGTGAGTAGGTTACTTGTTATGCTTGCAGATTCAGAATAGTCATTCTGATACAAGCCATTCACTAGAAAGAAGTAATTATCATCGTGCTCAACATAAGGATAGAGATTCTTATTTCTATTTGGTGTGTATTCGAACCTAGGACTACCCTTTGCTTCAATCATTGAAACGTACTCTTGGCCACGTCCTGAATTCCATTGTCGATCAAATATTTTAAAATAAGCATCATTTATAATTTCACCACTACTTCGATCCACACATTCAAGGACCATCTTACCCTTACTTGGGTCATAGAAGTGATTCACTGCCAAATTTGAAACTAGGAAGGAAGCCTGGTATAGTGGATTTCCTTTTCCAATCCTAAATGGTTCAGACGGATTTACAACGATACCATAGAATCCGGACTCTAGAACTGGCAGTCCCAACTCAGTAGATTGTTCGGTGTATTGATATTTTGCCGGAGGGAGGTCAATTTCATCTTCAAAGACTACTGCCTTATTCTTGAACGGAAAACCCTTTTCCCTCCTTCTGCTCATGTAATCATCCTTATCCAACTTATAAACCTTCAGATAAATTTTTTCCAAGTTTTTAACATTGACAAATACGAGGGCAGGCTTCTTTGGTACGATCACCTGTTCGACCGAAACCTGGATACTTGGAGAGGTTATGCGCTCGACCTGAACTTGTGCGTTGTTCCTATAGACTTCGTCACCACCTTCTACAGCCAAATTGAAAAGTCGGACGCTCTCTTGAAGCTGTAGTGATTGGGTTTTCTTCGTTTTTTGGCCCTGCCCAATTTTCGCAAGTATTTCTTCACCTTGGTGGTAACTGAGAATGTAAGACAAGGTTCCTGGGTACTTATTGGCTAATTCTACCAGGGGAAGCTGAAAGAATTTGTATTGGTCAATCTCAGTTTCAAGAGCCAACTTCTTTTGACCTTGCTCATTCATCTTCTTCACCAGTTGTTCATAGTTCGCTTGGATCAAAGTTCTGACATCACCTTCGCCAATTAGCATTTTATAGCTTTCCGACTTCAATATCTTAATGTATTCCAACTGTAGAAAGTCCCAAAGTGTAGTGCTCTTGTCGTAATTATCACCTTCGAAAAAGTGTGGCAAATCAAGAATCTTTACAGACTTAGAACCGTCATTCCCAGCCCTTGCAAAATAGTCATCGATTGCACTTCGGTAGTCTTCACCACCCCACTCTTCATCGCCCTGCATGCGAGCTGGGATGTTAGATCGATTTGATTCCCAATAGTTGTGATAAATCAATGCTGTGGTGTAATTCAAAATCGTCCCAGATACTGGGTCGTCATTCTCCTCTAATTCTTTTTGCAAGATGGGTAACTGATTCTGCATAAAATCAACCTGGTCAAGGTTTTTAAGATTAATCCTTTGTAGCACAGCTCTTGTGGCAACAATGTGGTCGCCATTTTGCCTTGCAGAAGTAATCAACTCATCTAGCCCTAGGATGGCTTTTTCAGGAAAACCTTGCTCTATGTTATTATCTATTACTTGCCACTCTTTAGAATAGTCCTTATTCATCTTATCGTTAATTTCCTCCTGTGTTCTACAAGAAAGTAAGCTGAAAAACAGCAAACTTATGATCCATGATTTGTTCATCTACTCAATTTTTAATTCCAG
>CAZMYK010000377.1:0-4750 GCA_964570435.1 uncultured Saprospiraceae bacterium
TAAAAAGTACTTCACAATTGACAAGACCAAATGCAATGGTATCAAGGTTTCTCAAGATTTCAATCGCCTTAGATTTTAATGTTCCTATATTGCAGGCAGCAAAGTAAGAATGAAATGAGATTTTTAATATTCTTGATTCTAACAGTAATGATAACTACAATGACAGCTCAAGAGGTGGTAGAATTACCCTATCAGGATGCTGAGAATGTGACCTGGAAGGGAGGTGAAAATGCCTATTATTCTAAGGATTGGGAAACCGATGTGATAACCAATGTATCGAAGCCGGTCCTAGAAGTTTATCGACCTGCTAAGGTCAACGGTGTTTCAGTGGTGATTGCTCCAGGTGGGGCACTATATGCTCATAGTATCGAGAGTGAGGGTAGGTTGGTCGCAAAGTGGCTAGCTGAGAAGGGAATTACTGCCTTTGTGCTTAAGTATCGCCTAATACCAACGGATGGTGATGGGGTGAAGCAATTAGCAAAAGATGGTGAAAAGGAAGGTAGTGTAGCCGAAAAAGTATCCAAGGTTTTGCCCTACTCAATTAAGGATGCTTTGGCGGCCATTGAATATGTTCGTAAGGCAGCTGGCACATACGGATTAGATACCGCTCGCATTGGCTTGATCGGCTTTTCCGCAGGTGGAGCGGTTGCGATGGGTGTGGCCTATGATCATCAAACGGAAAATAGACCGGACTTTCTAGTCCCTGTTTATGCTTGGACGGACGTTTTTGAGGTGCAATCTGCACCCAAAAAGGCGCCACCTATGTTTGTAGTCTGTGCCACTGATGACCCTCTTGGCCTTGCTGGAGGAAGTGTCGAAATATATAACTCTTGGCTAGAAAGTGGTACATCCGTTGCCATGCAAATGTACAGCCAAGGTGGACATGGTTTTGGAATGAGAAAACAGGGCCTGCCGTCAGACAATTGGATAGAAAGATTCTATGAGTGGATGCTTGCGGAGAAATTGTTAGATTGAGCTATAAAATATCTATACTCTCAATTACAAAACTAATCTCTTTTTTACTAAGTCCTTTACTTAAAAATTTATAGTCATCGCTCGTGCTTGGTAGCATTAGGATTTCCTTGTTGGTCTTATTGAAAATGGCATAAATTTTCATACGGTGACCGCTTTCATTTTTGATCGTTACTTTCACATTAGAATCTTTGACTTCGTCAAAGTATTCATCAAATGAAATTTTCGAGCTAACTTGACTTCCTATCAAAGACATCTTATAATTATCAATCTTCTGCGCTAATTCATACTTCCAATAAACAAATCTTGAATCTTCCATCAACTTGTTAAAATCAGGTAAATTTTCACTTGTAACAATAGAAGTCAATTTTTCTGCCTCGTCCACAGTGATTTGAGTCCTTGAGATTTCTTGAAATTTCAAATTTTCAGGATCTTCCAGGATTGGAATTTGATGTTTCAATTGTCCGTTTGGTGGCAGTAAGTAGGAAAGAATATAATTAACATCGGTACTTTTGTTTGCTGAAGAAGTATGAAGCGCGCTAACATTTACATTTACAAGATAAAAGTCGCTTTTTTGATTTTCCCAATTAATGTGGCAGATCTTGGATATTTCTCGGCTATTGAGTCTATACTGTCCGACAGCTTTTTCCGAATATAAGGCCACAGAGTCGTTTTTAACATGCAAGACAAACTGAGACTCGTTCTTATCTGGGTTTACGTATTCAAGGTGGTAAGAAATGTCAGGTTCTTCAGTGATAAGAGGTAGTACATAAGGTCTTACAGACGAGTCACGCACTATATACTTCGCTGCCTTCAGTTGGCTTGGACTATTTAGGACGCGAAGAGAATAGGAACAAATTTTTTCATCAGAAATGGCGTATACTAAGAGGTCATTATTCACGGCCAATTCTCTAGTTCCAAAGCCAAAATCTGACCTTATCTTGAACTGCAATGAATCTATAAACCTATAGTAGATAAAAGACTCATCTTGATCTTGAGCTACAAAAAACTTGGTGTCAGGGCTTATAGCCACGGACTCTAGGAAGGGAGTGCTGAATCTTGATGTTTCAAATTTCTTATCATACCTGTACAAAAGAAATTCATTATTATAGAAAACGTAGACGCCATCCTCAGTGGCAATACTCTTAAGTATGTTTCTGTCCTTGTACACCCTTTCTACTTCGGCGATTTTGCGCAATTTGTTTTTTTCGGCACTAAATAGTAAGATTTTAAGTGTGCCAATGGCAAAAAGAAACCTTCCGTCAGGAGAATATTCTAGTTTAGTAATATTGTTATAGGCATTCCTTGACTGAGATCTGACCAGTTCGTTATCAAGTTCTTTGATGGATTTCTTTTCAGCTTGGAATTCATTAATTTGAATGAACTCGCCAACGGTCTTTGAATAAGTGACAGCGAAAATGTTAGCATTAGGTGAAAAGCTAAAATTCTTGTAAACAATTTTGTCACTTGTAGCCATATCTAAGTCTCCTATGCTCTTGAAAAGTTCTCTCCCTCTATCATCGCAAAGTACAATCTTTGTACAATTCTCTTCACAATAGGCTAATAGTTCTCCATTTTCACTGATGTCAGATATAAACTTTGATTTACGGACTCTTCTAGCAAATACTGAGGTAAGGTCGCTATTAAATTTTTTAACTGTATGCGGCGATTGTTCATAGTTCAAAATGAGCTGTCCATTTAAATCAAGCATAGGATAGATCTGTTCGAACTGACCCTTATCAACAGTCACGCATTTATCTGGTGTCAAACCCTGCGCCAATGAAGTAGATAAGGAAGTAAAAATGATGAGAAAGGCAAACGTGTAGTGGTGTGTCATCATATTATTTGGAATTGTAGATTACCGCTAATTTATCATAATTTCTGATTAAGTAAAATTAATAGGAGTCCATTACTCATTTTATCTTTTTCCATATATATTTGCGCGAACTTGACAAATCCCTATAGCGAATGCCTAGAGACAATTCTATCAAATCAGTACTAATTATAGGAAGTGGACCTATCATTATTGGACAAGCTTGTGAATTCGATTATTCTGGATCTCAGGCTTCTAGGTCACTGCGGGAAGAGGGCATAGAGGTTAGTCTGATCAATTCTAATCCAGCTACAATCATGACAGATCCATTGACAGCGGATCACGTCTACTTAAGACCGCTTACTCCTGAATCGATTGAGGAAATCTTGCAAGAAAGACAGATCGATGCCGTACTACCTACTATGGGAGGCCAGACAGCTCTGAATCTTGCAATCGAAACAGGGAAGCTAGGCATATGGGATAAGTATGGCGTACGGATGATTGGTGTAGACCTGGATGCAATTGAACTGGCAGAGAACAGAGAAGAATTCAAACAGCATGTGATCAAGTTGGGTCAACATGTTGCCCCATCATTTATAGCTAATTCTTTTTTGGAAGGGAAGGAAGCCGCGCAGAAGATTGGGTTCCCACTTGTTATTAGGCCTTCATATACCCTTGGTGGAACGGGTGGAGGTTTCGTAATGAAGAAGGAGGAGTTCGATGAGGCCCTGAGAAGAGGCCTTAATGCTTCGCCAACCCACGAAGTCCTAGTAGAAAAAGCTGTTCTAGGTTGGAAGGAGTTCGAACTTGAACTTCTTAGAGATGCAAATGACAACGTCGTTATTATTTGCACGGTTGAAAATCTCGACCCAATGGGGATTCATACGGGCGATAGCATTACCGTTGCTCCAGCAATGACTCTATCTGACACGGCCTATCAAGAGATGCGAAATGATGCCATTCAGCTCATGAAATCAATGGGTAATTTTGCAGGTGGGTGTAATATTCAATTTTCGCAAGATCCAGATACAGAAAAACTGATCTGCATAGAGATAAACCCTAGGGTTTCCAGATCTTCAGCCCTGGCGTCGAAGGCAACTGGTTATCCGATAGCTAAGATTGCAGCCAAGTTGGCGATAGGTTATACATTGGACGAGTTAAAAAATCAAATTACTAAGACAACTTCTGCGTTCTTTGAGCCTACCCTAGACTATGTGATAGTAAAGATGCCACGTTGGAACTTTGAGAAGTTTCACGGCTCTGACCCAGTCCTGGGACTGCAGATGAAGTCTGTGGGAGAAGTAATGGCAATAGGACGAAACTTCTTAGAGGCCTTACAGAAAGCTTGCCAATCTCAAGAGAACAGCAGGGCTGGACTAGGGGCAGATAAAAAGGAGTGGATAAGAACAGACGATATTTTGTCACGGCTTGAGCGAGCAGGTGATGATCGAATCTATAGAGTGAAAGATGCCTTTAGGTTGGGAGTCCCATTGAATACAGTTCAGAAATTGACCAAGATAGATCCATGGTTCTTAAAGCAAATCAAGAGACTTGTTAAAATTGAAGACAGAGTCCAGAGACTTAATGTCCCGGACGATATACCTGTTGAGTTTATGCGAGAGCTAAAGGAACTAGGTTACTCTGATGCGCAGATCGCATGGTTGATGAGGGTTGAGGAGGAGCAAGTAACACAACATAGGAAGGCACTTGGAGTTAGACGCACTTATAAGATGGTTGATACTTGCGCTGCAGAATTCGAAGCGCAAACTCCGTACTTCTATTCTACCTTTGATCAAGAGAACGAAAGTATTCCGACTCCAGACAAAAAGAAGATCATTGTTCTTGGTTCAGGCCCAAATAGGATAGGTCAAGGAATAGAGTTTGATTATTGTTGCGTGCACGGCTTGATGGCGATCAAGGAGGCAGGTTATGAGTCGATTATGATCAATTGTAATCCCGAAACGG
>CAZMYK010000378.1:0-4730 GCA_964570435.1 uncultured Saprospiraceae bacterium
TTCAGTAGAAGAATCTTATAGTCAATGGATTAAGAGCTACCTTGTCGCAAGTTAAATACCTGTCTTTTACTGAGGTTCCGAAAAAACGAAGTAGTTAAAAGGATTGTAAGAAAATTTGAGAACTTCAAATGACGCAAATTCAATCTACCAAGGAATGAAACGAATGCCGAAAGATTACTTTCAATGCAGAGCTTAGTGCCTTACGCTTCTCACCTCCTCCACTTGCTCGTTCACAGGCCTTAATAGCCCCTTCAAGGGAAATTTTACCAGATCTGTTTCTTCTCAATGTGCCTAGATACTATAAAAATAGAGACAAGCAATAAAGTGCTTTCTTACTCTAAAATAGCCTTCCGCCTTGGCTAGGGGGTACTATGCCAATGTGCTGGTAAGCCTTGGGTGTAGCCTCTCTACCCCTCGGAGTCCTTTGGATATAACCCTCCATGATTAGGAAAGGCTCGTGAACTTCTTCGATCGTTCCTGATTCTTCACCAACAGCGGTTGCAATGGTCGAAATACCTACTGGTCCACCCTTGAACTTGTTGATGATTGTGTCAAGGATTCGATTGTCCATTTCATCTAGGCCACTATCATCTACGTTTAGTGCGTCTAAGCCCAACCTGCTAATGGCGAGATCGATGGTTCCATCACCCTTAATTTGGGCAAAATCTCTAATCCTACGAAGTAGGGCGTTTGCAATCCTCGGAGTTCCCCTGGACCTCTTTGCAATTTCATAGGATCCTTCAGTGGTTATTGGTATACCTAGGATACCTGCACTTCGTTCAATAATTCCCTGAAGCGTTGGGATATCATAGTAATCTAATAAGAAGTTAATCCCGAATCGCGCGCGCATTGGAGCTGTGAGCAAGCCCATCCTTGTCGTTGCGCCAATTAGAGTAAAGGGCTCTAGGCTTAGTTGGACAGAACGTGCATTGGGGCCAGAGTCAATCATGATATCGATTCTATAGTCTTCCATGGCTGAATACAAATACTCCTCTACGATGTTGTTCAATCGATGAATTTCGTCGATAAAAAGGACGTCTCCTTCCTCCAGATTGGTGAGCAAACCAGCAAGGTCACCCGGTTTTTCTAAGACAGGCCCAGAGGTCATTTTAAGATTGGTGTTCATTTCTGTTGAAATGATATGCGAAAGAGTGGTCTTACCCAAGCCGGGAGGACCGTGCAAGAGTACATGGTCTAAGGCCTCACCTCTTAGTTTTGCAGCCTTTATAAATATTTCTAGATTTTCAACGATCTTCTTTTGACCCTTGAAATCAGAAAGTACAGCTGGCCTGATGCTTTGCTCATAACTCTGCTCCTCAGGATTGAGTTGGTCACCGCTGGCGTCAAGATGCTCGTTCAACATATTACAATTTCCACAAATGTAATAAAGTATTTTGACCTCTTTCGTACTTGTCTATTAACTTGTTTCGCGAGACAGAGATCGATTATCAAGACGAATAATGTAAATGCCCACTTTCTTGGAGGTCAACTACGAATGCTTACGAATTCTGTAAGTGAGCACTAAGTCTTCCTTACTTGCCTACCTCCGTCTTTTACTTCCCGAATATTGCATTGCCTCACCCTTGCCGAAGCCGTAACTAAAACCTAGGGAAACAAACCGTCCTCTTTGCCTTCGACTGTAGGTCGAAAAATTGGCTTGCTCGATGAAACTCTCTCTCACCCTTGATGCAAAAATATCCCTAATACTGAGATTAAAGACTGCCCTTCCTTTGCCAAGTTTGTAGCGTAAACCCATATCGGCCCACAGATTGTCTGAATTCCTTCCTTGAACGGTTTTTTCTTCAGACTCATAGCGCCCAGTAATCTCGAAATCAAAGCTCCTGGAAACCTTAAACTTGCTCGTTAGCTTGGAAGACCATTGGTCGGCACTGAAGTTGAAGCCAATATCTTCATACTCACCTTCTCGCTTGAAGGTGAAGTAGTTAAAGTCCCCATTCAAGGTGATTTTCTTCGATGCCTCGTATTTGAAGTTGAATTCAGCGCCAGTAGATTTTCTCGTACCAATGTTGAAGGGCTTAAAGGTACTGACATTATTTTCAAAGCTTGCAAATCGTTCTACTACATCTGTTGTATATCGATAATAGACAGATCCATTGAGAGAGGCCTTGTCCAAGATATAGATGGCGCCGACCTCGTAAGAATCTGAAAATTCAGGAAGAAGATTGGGATTTCCAGTCCTCACATTGAAGTTGTTTCTGATGTTGAAGAAGGGATTCAGGTCCCAGAGTCGTGGTCTGAAAATCCTGCGAGAATATCCGGCTTGGGCTGAGAATCGCTCAGTGATTTTATAGGAAGTATGGGCAGAGGGAAAGAAGTTGGTGAAGTTTCGAATATTTTCTTCATCGGTCGTTTCGAGGACTGTCCTTAGATCGGTGTTTTCAGCTCGGATTCCCAATTTAAGTCCCCATTTATCCCCTTCATAGGCTCCAGTAGAATATACACCAAGCACATTCTGGTAGAAGTTAAATATGTTTGTTAGACCAGGATCAGCTACGAAGACGCCATCTTCTAAGTTGCTGACTTCAAAGTCGTTACTGACGTTGTTAGCAATATATTGAGCACCAGATTCAAGGGTCCAAAGATCATTGAAAGGCTTGGTGTAGTCAAGATTAAAGGTGTACTTGCCCTCGAAGAAAGAAGTCCTAGTTTCTTGATCCTGAAAATCTGTTTGACCCAAGAGTGTGATGTTAGTGAATTCAGAGGATTGCGTTTTCCCGAAGTAGTTACCAATCGCACTAAATAGCAATTGATGGTCCTTATCGTCTTCAAAGTCTTTTTTGTACTGAAGTTCGTATTGAATCTTTGGATTATAAGCCGATGTAACTTCAGTTCTTTGCCATTGATCGATCTCTTGGCCAGAGGCGTCAGTCAAGGTAAAATTAGTTTCAGATGGCTGGTCTTCTAATTCGTACGTAAAGCTTCCTGAAATGGTCATTACATTTCGTGGATTAAAATAGTAGTCAGCACCTAAAATGACGTTGTAGAAATTTTCATTTCTAAATTCGTTGCCCTCAGATCGGATGGTGTTACCGGAAGTGAAATTGTCATTTACGTTTCTAACTTCATTGGGGAGTTTACGAAAACCGACACCGACTTGTGTAAATAGGTTAAGTTTTTCAGTCCGTTTATTCATGCTGAATCCTAGGCTATGATTTTGAGGGAAACCGGTATTCAGTGAAACCGAACCGTTGATTCCTTTTTTCTCATCTTTTTTGAGAACAATGTTGATGATGCCTGCAGTTCCCTCTGCTTCATACCTCGCGGAAGGATTGGTAATTACTTCAACCTTTTCGATCATATCAGCAGTAATTGTACCCAATGCATTGCCTTGCTCATTGGTTAATATTGAAGGCTTACCATTGATTAATATCTGGACTCCAGAGCTACCCCTGAGCGACACTGCCCCTTCGATATTTACATTGACGGAGGGCACGTTGTTAAGAACTTCCAGGGCACTTGCACCAGTGCTAGAAAGGTCTTGACCTACATTGAATACTCTCTTATCCAGCTTGAATTCCGTAGTGGACTTTTCTGCACGAACAACCACTTCATCTAAGGCTTGTGCGTTTAGGCCCAGCTTTATAATGCCAAGATTCGCAACACCTGAGTTGAATGTAATGGCTTCCACAATCTTTGTTTGGTAGCCAAGAAAGCTAACTTCCAGATAGATCTTATTTGACCTTACTTCGATCTCAAATCTGCCTAAATTTTCAGTCGTTGTTCCCTCCAGTAATTCCCTACTATCCTTATCGTAGACCATTATGGTTGCATAGTCGATCGGGTCCTCGGTAGTAGCATCTACAATTCGTCCTTTGATACTTCCTTGGGAAAGTAAGGGTGCAAGACCAAGACTGTAAAGGAGGAGGGTGGTGACCAGATTTTTCATTATTTCATGTTTGTGTTAGCAAATATCACTGATGAACTTAAGATCTCCAAAAAGTTTCCGCGAACAGCAGTTTCGCTAGGATGAACTGCGAGGTGGGGGAAGCAGGTATTTTGCGGATAGATGGAATTATCTACTTATTTCTATTTTAGAGGTAGCAATCATTCTCTATAAGCTACGAAAGGAATGAATACAAGACTTACCTATCGATCCATTGCAGAATGGGGTGCTGGCCTTTTGCTGATTTGCAGCCTTGCTTATCAGTTCATTCAAGGATATCAGTTTACCGCAAAGCTCAAAGTAAGCTTGGTACTGCTGCTGATTTCACTAGGACTAGGATTTCTAGACACTGGCCTGGGCAAAAAAATGTTAGCAATAGTTTTGGTGCTAGGTGTCTTTGACGTTTTGGATTTCTTCGCAGCCACATTTTCCTTAGGCTTTGGTTTTAAATACCTAGTGCTAAGAATAGATTTCATACTCATGGCCGTTCTTGGCCTTCACTTGCTTCTTAATAGAAAATTCTTCTACGCTCTTGGCTCCCGATTTTTGAATAGGGAGCGCTCAGATGAAGAGATAGAACAGGCGGACAGGCAGCACGTCATTGCTTTTAAGAAAAATTTCAATACTAAAAGTAGAGAAGAGCTTGAGAAGATTTGTGCCAACGACAAGTTGCTTCCCCACGTCCGCCAAGCTGCAAGAGAATTGCTTGATGGCATAAAGGTCGAAGACTGAAGACAAATACTATCGTGCCCGACCATTTTCATCACCCCCGATAGCCCTATTCTTGTATTTGTTCTGAGATAGTTTTCCAAAGTTATATGAAATG
>CAZMYK010000379.1:0-4723 GCA_964570435.1 uncultured Saprospiraceae bacterium
TCTAGAGCCAGTATTGTTGAGTATTCCTGCACCTTGACCTATAAAGGTATTGCCGCTACCTGTGTTGCTTAATCCAGCATCAAAACCATAGAATAAAGATCCAGATGGGTTCTGTGGAGCTAGCATTATTTCATTGTCAGCATTCTTTTTCACCTCAAGCTCTTGGGCTGAAATGTTGATGTTAAGGAAGCAAAAGATTAAAAGACACAGGATTGATTTGATTGAAAAGATTGGATTCATCATGTTATTTTTTATAATGGTGTAAAGATAGGTCGGTCTGAATTGTGTTTTTGTCCCCCATATGGGTGCATTTTTAAGCAGAAGTTCTGAGTAATGAGTCGTGAGTCGGAAGTCTGAATTCTAAAGTATTGCTGACAATCAAATTTCAAACGATAGTGAAGAAATTAGATTCGTCTGTAGTCTACAGTCGGCAGTCGTTCTAAGTCCTATTGCATCATCTGTGGTTGACCGAATAGCTGTAATGCAATGAAAATATGATATAAAAAATTTATTTGGATGATATAGACAAGTCTTCAAAAAATTGACTTCATGAAAAATACTACGTATTTTTGATTTAAGAAAAATTACGTATGAATACAAAATTAACGTTGTCAATAGAAGAACAAGTAATTGAAAGTGCAAAAGAATATGCTAAAAAGCAAGGTCGAAGTCTGTCAAGCATTGTAGAAGAATATTTAAAGTCAATATCTAAAACTAAACGAACAAAGAAAAAAGAAAATTTTCATCCGCTAGTAGAGGAATTATGTGGTTCGGTGAAATTCCCTAACAACAAAACCTATGATGAAATACTAGAAGAAGCGCTTATCGAAAGATATTCCAAAAGGTGAAAATATTTTTAGACTCAGACGTCATAATAGATTTCTTAACGGGAAAAGAACCTTTCTTAAATGAAATAAAAATCATAATTCACAAAGGCATACGAAAGGAATTTAAATTATATACATCAGCTTTAATTATTGCAAATGTTCATTATTTCATTGCTAAGACCGAAAATTCGAAACAAGCGATTTATAAAATTGATAAATTAACCAGTTTTATTAAAGTATTGAGTGTTGGCGAAAGGGAAATACTCGAATCAATTAAATCAAAGTTTAAGGATTTTGAAGATTGCATACAAAACACTTGTGCTACGAATAATAAAATGGATGTGATTGTAACAAGAAATATTAAAGATTTCAAATTAAGCAATCTTCCAATTCTAAGTCCAAAAGAACTGCTTGTTAAATTAGAAGAAAAATGACCAGTCTATGATAACACGAGGTAATGATGGCATATGCCTTTCCAACTCATCCTTAAAATAGATTAACTGTAAAAGAAAACATTTACCTAACAGTCGGAAGTCCACAGTGTGAAATCTTCATTCTTCAGTCAGCTGCCGTCAGTCTAGGACCATAATTCTATACTATAACAACAAAAATTTGATAAATGGCTGGGATTCAACCTCTGTGTTTTCTCGCCTAAGCAGACTCAATCCAGAAGTATTTTCCAGATATACACTACCTTAGAAAAATGTTTCGGTGGTATGTGCTAATCTTACTCTTAACCTTTCGATTGAGTATCCAAGCTCAAGAAAGTGAGTCTCTAACTTATGATGTAGAGATGATATTGCCGGAGGAGATGGCTCAATTTTCTTATATGACGGGATGCGTTGAAGATCCAAAAGGCTTCTTATGGATATCTTCTCATAAAGGGCTTTCCTGCTTTGATGGACATAAGCTGATCCATTATAACAACCAATACACTGAAGATAGTATTTTCCTATCCGACCAAGGAACAGGTTATCAGCCACTTGTCACCAATGACAATGGACTCCATCTATGGACAGTGGAGCATGGTAGCGGAAAGATTGTTGTTTTTAATACGAAAGAAAGGAAAATTACAAGAGTTATTTCCCCGCGAAAGGAAAATATACTGCCGTATATTTTTTCTTCATTTGGACACATATATGTGATCCATAAAATTCGCGACAGCTTAGAGTTTTCCAGTTTTACCAATGATAAATTTTTACCCCAAACAAGAGCTGCTGAAGAGGTCCATATTATTGTAGATCATTCACCCAAGCAACAGCTTGCCTATACTAAAAAGCATGTTTTTAGTGTGAATCAGGATGGCAACCTTATAAAAGAGGATAAAATAGAATCAGACTATCAAAGACCGATAGATTCCGTAGCCACTTTCACTGATTTCGACAAGGCGGTAGAATATCATACGGTAATAGAGGGTCGAGTGTGGCTTACTGATCGTCTTAGGAATTTGTTGTCTTGGGATAGGAAAAAAAAGGAAGTGGAAAACTATGGAATCACTATTGATCAAATAGCTCAGGAGGTGGCACAAAATACACTGAAGGGAGGTATTCAAGCCATTCTGCAAGCCAGCGATGGCTCTATTTACATTTTATATTTCAATTCATTAATTAGATTAAAAACAAAATTGCCCAAGGACGAAGATTTTGCAGAACCCATTAATAGCGGTAAAGCAATCACAAGTATGCGGCAAATTACGGAAGATGCCTCGGGAAATATATATGCTTCTTTTTATACAGGCGTTGCCGTAAAACAGAATGGAAGTGATCAATTTGCAGCATTTAGAAATACGCTAACTGTTCCCAAAGATAAAGAAGCAACGTATAGCCTTAGCTGTTATGAGGATCAATTGATTTGGAATTGCAGTGTATACGACCTTCAGACCAATGCACAGTCCTTTATACATTATCCTTTTCATGGAGCTCATGTCAACCATTATTTAGAACAAGATACTTTATGGATGTCTTTCTGGTTTACAAAAGAATGGGTAAAGCATGTTTTGACAACAGGTGAAACCATATCCCTTGGTGAAATTGAAAGTGATTATGCATATTGTTCTGCATTAGAGCAAGATAAGGAGGGGTTCTTCTGGATAACTACGGACAAGGCGGGCATTTTAAAAATCGATCGATTAGGAAAAATTGTAAAGCAATATGGTATTGAGGAGCTTGGATTAAAATTTGAAGCTGACTACATATATGGATTGCATTTGAAAGATGATCAAGTCTATTTTGGCTCACAATTAGGCCTTGGTGTTTTAAATCTAAATACCAATACGGCCCAGATTTTTGATATTCCTCATGCTAGTGATAAAGGCAAATTTCTTTCAAGGATTATCTATTTCATTCTACCTGACAAGCATGGTCAATTATACCTAGGAACAGATCATGGACTTGTATTATTCGATCCTGAGACAAGTCAATTTAAAACCCTTGTTAAGGGTCATCCTCTGGCAGACAAAGAATTTAACAGGAATTCTGCCTACAAGGCTAGCGATGGAAGATTCTATGTAGGAACAGTGAATGGTTTGTATTCCTTTCTTCCGGAAGAGCTTTCTTTTGAACAAGACATTGAGGAAGCACCCATTCCTACAATCTATGAGCTACAATATTACGATGGGAAGCAGAAAGAATACGTTAGCATAGTTCATAACTGGTCACAAAAGCAGGAACTTAACTTAGGGCCAGCAGACCGCAATCTTACCTTTTCCTTCTCTAGTCCTGCTATGGATGAAGTATATTACAAGTACAGAGTAGTGGGTCTGCAAGATGAATGGAGTATCCTGTCTCCGGAGGGAAGAATGGATATTTATTCTTTGCCTGCTGGGAAATTTACCGTAGAATTAAAAGCTCAGAACAATCCACTGCATGAAGTAAATCAAGTTACAGATTTAGTACTCATCAAGTCGCAGTATTGGTATCTGCGATGGTGGGCAAGAATACTCTTTGTTATTGCTATCTCGTCTTTGATCTACTTGTTCTTTAGAAATCGGTATCGACGTAAACTAGCTTATGATCGCAAGATTCAGCAATTAAGAAGCAATATCTCAAGCGACCTGCACGATGATGTTGGCAGCTTACTTGGTGGATTGGCTATTCAATCAGAATTACTAGCTCATCAAGTTTCTGAAACACACCAGTCAAAGGCAAGGTCTCTAAGTGAAACTAGCCGAGAGGCAATGGATCTAATGAGGGATACGGTATGGGCCATCGATTCTAGAAAGGACAAGTATGAAAACCTGCTTGATAGAATGCGGCATTTTGCAGAAACCACACTTGCTAGGAAGGAGATCAAATACGACTTTCAAGTAGAGGGAATTAAAGGTAGCAGCTCTATCGATCCGAGGTTGAGGCACAATATCTATCTACTCTTTAAGGAAGCAGTCATGAATATTGCGAAACACTCAAGCGCTGATCAAGTGAAAATCAAATTTCGAAAACTAGCAAGCGAATATTCTTTAAGTATTCACGATAATGGCAAAAGTCCAAAAAATCCCGTCCCGTCTGATGGTCAAGGTCTAAGTAATATGAAAATGAGGGCCAAAGAGGTGGATGGGGTATTAAGCATTGTACAGGATGATGGTTTCGAAGTAAGGTTGACATTCTGATGACTTTCAATGGTTTTAACTCAGTATGTACTGTTAGCTTGTAAGTCAAGCCTTGCGAGGAGAGAGAAAGCGACGAATTTAAGTCTCTTACAACATTTAGCACTAGTGCCCATCCCTAAGAAGCTACACTTTCTGCTTACCCGCAAAGGCTTGGCTAAAAGTGTCGATTCCTATAGCAGGGAAATTTTAGTGAAATTAAAGTCTCATTGTGGGATTATTTTTATCTAAATCCAATAGTCTCTGAAAAAAGAACTGCTGAAAAGCAGTAAATTACTATTGGCATATATCTATT
>CAZMYK010000380.1:0-4715 GCA_964570435.1 uncultured Saprospiraceae bacterium
ATTCTTAGCGACGAAAATCAAGAAGCATTTCTAGTAAAACATGGCAGTCAGTATGTAGGATTCATCCAAGTATCGATACGGCATGAATATGTGGACGGGATGACAAGTCCATTTGTAGGCTATATCGAAGGAATATATATCCGGAAGGAATATCAAAAAATGGGGATCGGTGGCGACTTGATCAAGAAGGGAGAAGATTGGGCCGTGGAGAAGGGCTGTACCCAGATGGGTTCTGATACAGGCATTGAAAATAAGAATAGCATAGGCTTTCATAATCACATGGGTTATAAAGATATTCATCGCTACGTTTCCTTCATTAAGGACCTAAGGCAACGTTGATTTTTTTAACTTTAGGTCAAATGTAAGTTATGGCTGAAACGATTTTTTGGAAGGGATCAGAATCTTACCTGTGCGATCTTGAGCTGGCGCAGGCCTTCCACATGTCAAGAACACTGGGGATGCCTTTGCTTATAGAGGGCGAACCAGGAACTGGAAAAACGGAACTTCCACTTCAATATTCAAAAGATAGGGATCTAGACCTATTTGTCTTTCCTGTTGGGTCAAAGAGCAATGTTGACCAATTTGTAGCTCGATTCGACCACGTGAAGTACCTACGAGATTCTCAGATAGAAGTGCTCAATGCGCAAAGGGATGAGAAAGGTCTTAGTACAAAACTAAGTACAGCTGGCCGCTCGACTGAAAACCTAGACGACTATGTCATCCATGGACCTGCTGCTAAGGCTTTTAGTACACCAAATTCTGTGCTCCTGATTGATGAAATAGATAAGGCTCCACGAGAGTTTCCCAATGACTTACTGTATGCCTTAAGCCATAGAAAATTTATCATGCCGGAATCTGGTAAGGTTATCGAAATCAGTGAGGCCGAGATGCCTGCAATCGTTATAACTAGTAATAGGGAACAAGAATTGCCAACTGCTTTTAAGGGTAGGTGTATTTACCACTACATTCAGTTCCCGGAACCTGAGGTCATGAATCAAATCATACTAAAGCACTATCCTGATGCAAATGAAGAAGTCACCAAGGTTGCCATTGACATTTTCTACCACCTCCGAAGATTAGGCCTGGAAAGAGCACCCTCGACCCGGGAATTACTCAACTGGCTGAAATACATTCGTCAGTTTTCTACTAAAGAAGGACTTGAAAAAATTGACAAGCTTGTAGGCATAGGCGCCTTGATTAAGACTCAGAATGACCTAGAGAAGGTCCAACGGCGGATCTTGGGAAAGGGAGAAGATTACGGACGTAGATCAAATTTCAACTAGTTTGTTCCCTAGCTTACCATCCAAATTTAGGTCATATGAGGTAGATGCGGATATCCGTACGCTTCTTCTATTGAGAAAGGCAATGGAGCGAGGTCTGGTTGCCACACTAGGTGATCTATTTCTGGTCCTAAAAGGCATCGTGGTGAAGGACCCTAAGATGATCGGACCATTTACCAGGGCATACTACGATTTTTTTCTAAGTGTTGAAATCAATAAGGGAGAAAAGCTTGACCAGGCCATCTCTCGATCTATCCCATTTCAAGAATGGAGGGAAAAGCTACTAGAAGATCACCCAGAATATCTGGGCAAGGACATGCAAGATCTAATATCCAAGTATCTTGATGAGGTCCACTTGACATCGTATGATATTCGTCAGATTATTGACGGTGCCAAGATATTAGAAGAAGATGACCCTGACCTTGAGGATTCTGATGGTGGCGAAATGGAGGGTCAGAATTCCTTGGAAAAGGCTGCAGATTATTCAGGAGTAGACCTAGAAGATTTACTGAGGAGGATGGAGAAGGTAAGAGAACAGCAAGCTAGGAGGCACGGAGGAGGGAGCCATTGGATCGGGCAAGGAGGCATTTCCCCCTATGGCTCAGGAGGAGCGGCGAAGGGTGGAATTAGGGTTGGAGGTTCTGGTGGAGGAAAAATGGCGCGCAAGGTATTTGGCGATCGCCGCTACTTTCCTGTGGACAAGGACTCAAAGATCAAGGATGACAACATAGATGCTACCCTAGCTTCTCTAAAAGGAGTCCTCGAAGAAAGTGCAGATTTAAAACTCGATGTTCCTAAGACGATTAAGGACGGGTTAACACGGGGAGGACTCTTCCTCCCTGAAATGAAGGAGGTCATCACTGAAAAGATGCAAATCCTCTTATTGATTGATAATGGTGGATATTCCATGGATCCATACATCAGAAACGTGATGAAACTCTTCAAGAAAATGAAGACGCGTTTCGCCCATGATTTAGAAGTCTACTACTTCCATAATACCATCTATGGTCAATTGTTCTCAGATGTTAGGAGGACCGTCCCGATCAGCATAGACAGCTTTATTGAAAAGGATAAGAATTACCGGGTCTTTATAGTTGGAGATGCTTCTATGGCACCTTATGAATTAAGTAGGGGAAGCGTGGAAAACTGGCAGCAGATCAAGGATCGATTTCGAAGAATAGCATGGCTAAATCCCGAACCAGAAAAGTATTGGCATGGGACTCAAAGCCTTCTCTTCCTCAAAGAGATGTTCGAAATGTATCCCTTGACTCCTGGAGGTATTGAGTTGGCGGTTCGTGATATGAATAAAAAGAAGCAGGATCGCGCTGGGTGGTAGAATTTCCTGGCCAATGTACAAGTCTGTCCAGTATCGACGAGCCCTTGTTCGAACTCGGCAAATGTCAGACCTCCTCAGCAAAATCAACAATCAATAACGAGGATCACCACTTTGGCAAATAGCCCATCATCGCCAATATCTGACAGGTGCCTATCAAGATATTCGCTGCAAGGAAGAAATACAAAAGTCCCCTACCACCAGGAACAACATAAGATGTACTTCTGCCTTCACTCCTTGACTTGCTGACAAGGAAGAAGAAGGACCCGAAAATCATAACTGCAATCAATCCCGCATAACCAATGGCCAAAAGAAAGCCATTTGGAAAGAAAAAACTTGCTATGCCGGGCGGCAAGAATGTCAGACAAGCTGCATAGAAACGTCCCTTTCTATCATCTGCAAAAGCGAAACGGTCAGCGAAGTAGTCGAAGAGTCCTAGGCTCACACCAATAAAGGAAGAAACAACGGCAAAATTAGAAAATACCGATAGTGCACTATTAAAGAGATTACTGTCACTTCCAGACTGGAGTGCAGCTACAAGGTCTCCTATATTACCATTAGCTTGGGTAATCAATGCAAAGTCACTTCGAGATACATTGCCAAACATGACAGCAACAAAAAACAGGTAGACAAAGAAAGCCAGAATTGAGCCCAGGAGAAGCCCCATTTTTATCGTCTTTGGCTTGTTCCCATAGTACTTGTATAGGCTGGGTACTATTGTTGCAAACGCAAATGCTGTCATCATAGAAGACAAGGCAATCCAGAAGTACTTGGCATAGCCAGATCCACCCACGTCAAACAACTTTGTTACCTCTATTTGAAAAGAAAACCCAAGCATCGAAAGAAAGAATGTAATGACCATTCCTACAATCAGGATTGTGGAAATCTTTCCTACCGCAGCTGTACTCCACCATACAATAACAGCCAAGGCCATTCCGAAAACAAAACTGACACCCCCTGAGAGCCACCTACTCGAAGCTAGTTCAGACAGCCCAAAAGTTTCACGTGCCGTACTACCGAAGGCACTGAAATAAGCGTAGAGAAGGATCATCATCAAAAATGCAAAGGCAAGTCCAAAGGCTGAATTCCAGATTCCGCCCAAAAGGGTCTTCACAATCTCGTTGAAACTAGAGCCTCTCTCAAAGCTAAGTGTCACTTCCATGAGGTAGAGTGATGTCAAGTAGTTCAAAAACCAAAGGAAAAGCAAGGCAACAATCATCCACTCGAACCACATTCCCGAACCCACCAAGGGGATCGAAAACATACCAGCGCCAATAGATGTTCCGGCAGTTATCATTGTTGCAGTTAGGGCTGACTTTTCTTGAGAAGATCTCATACAAGGCTTTTTGTGAATACACTCCTGATGTAATAATACACAATTGGCCTCTATTTCCAAATCAGCTGGGATCTTCTCTAAGTAATCCCCTAGGAAACTTTACTTTGCACTCCTAAAGAATCCAACAAAACGCTTTCGTAGAAGAATAAGGATTGATACAAGCAAGATAAAGGGCCACAATCGCACGCTCCCAACAATAAATGCTAGGAAGAAATCAAATCCACCACTGAAGGCATTCAGCAATCGTGTACCGAAGTGCGGTCCAGCATAAGATTCTACGACCACCAATTGAGATAAATTCAGGTGAAGTGTTGAGTAGGCCACTTGATCATCCAAGAATTTGAGTCTTCCCTTCTTACTTTCAACCTCTTCTTCAAGTCTTCGTATTTTCTCTTGAACATTAAGAACGTCCTTGATGGATGTCGCTTTCTTAAGGATGGCCCTGTACTGTTCTAAGTAGGCGAGATTATTCTCAAGACGTATTTCCAGGTCAACGTATTCCTCAGTGACATCTCGCGCATTTATATTTTTTGAAGTGATCGATCCTATTCCGCTTTGAATGTCAAGCACTAGAGAGTCGAAATTTTCTGATGGTATTCTCAAAACCAAATCATACTCTATCCTGCTTCCGTAGGAGGAATATGATTCATCCTCGTATTGAGCTTGATATCGGTTGGCAATGGAATCAACTGCGTTCTTACTTTTTTCAAGAACTGTAACCTCCATACTTACATTCCCGGTCTTGATCACCTTACTTCTTCTCTTT
>CAZMYK010000381.1:0-4707 GCA_964570435.1 uncultured Saprospiraceae bacterium
TTCTACTACCAACGTTCCGGAATCGAGCTGACATCACAATATGCTGGAAAATGGGCTAAGCCAGCGGAATATGCCAATGATGCCTATGTCTATCTTGGTTTCGATGGAAGTAAGATCATAAAGGGAGAGAAGATCAATGCAGCAGGGGGTTGGAGAGATGCTGGCGATCCCAACAAGAAAGTGGTCCCTGCAAGTGTTACTGTGCACCAATTATTGATCTTATATGAGTACTTTCCCACGTACATCAGTGAGTCTCACACCAATATCCCTGCAGATGCACAATTCCCTGACCTTCCTGACTACCTGACAGAAATTAAGGTGAGTCTAGATTGGCTAGTGAATATGCAAAGGAGTGATGGAGCTGTTTGGCACGCCGTAGGCCAGGAAGACTTCTACCTGGAGGGGATGGGACACCTAGATCCTAATGATAGATACTTGATGCCCGTTTCGACGACTGCGACAGCTAATTTCGCTGCTGTAATGGCAACGGCCTATAGAGTATTTAAGGACATTGAGCAGGACTATGCGATGGATTGTCTGCAGGCATCAGAGAGAGCATGGCAGGCATTGAATGACAGTGAGATCTGGAGCAATCCCACGATCATAGGACACAACGGAAGTCTTCAGTACCCAGAGGAGAATGGCTATTCTGGTGATCCGCCAGGAATCAATAACACAGCTGTGTATGAAGACAATGATGATGCCGATGAAAGGCATTGGGCATCTGCAGAACTCGCCATTAGTACTGATAAGCAAGAATACCATGATTATTTTAGAGCTGGTATTGGGAATGGTATTTGGTATCCATCGCTTTGGCCAGCAGTTTCTAATTTAGGCAGGTTCTCTTATGCGATGGCATTTCGAAACGAAAGTAGTGCTACGATGAATCAATTAAGGAGCTCTATTTCTGCCTACATGGATGTCTACCTTGGCCGAATGGAAACAACAGGATTTGGGACATCACTTTCTGCCGCTGATTACTTTTGGGGTAGTAATAATTTGGCCGGCCAATTCTCCTATACCTTCCTACTTTCTTACGAAATCCTAGGTGATGAACGATACAAGGATGCTGCCTTGTCGATGTTGAATTACATTCTCGGAGCAAATTCCCTAAATCAATCCTTTGTTTCAGGAGTAGGAGACAAGCCTGTGGAGAACATTTTCCATCTGCCTTCCTTTCATGATGGAATATCGGAGGTGGTGCCTGGTCTTATTCCTGGCGGTCCGAATCAATTTGTAACAGCCACGGACGTGGTACATGCTAACCTCATTAATCTAGAATCTCCACCTCCGGCCAAGTGTTACGTGGACAGCGAGTTTTCATTTGCGTCTAATGAGGCTGTAATCCTTGAATCAGCTGTTTGGGCCTTTGTCACAGGATACTTTTACTACAAGGAAATCGACAATGACAACGATGGATTTGCCACCGAAGACGACTGCGATGATAATAACGCACAGGTGAACCCATCGCAAGCTGAGGTGCCCTACAATGGCATCGATGATGATTGCAACGAAGCCACCCTCGATGATGACTTAGACATGGACGGGTATGGAATAGATCAAGACTGCGATGATAACAATAGTGCAATAAATCCTGGAGAGCAGGAAGTCCCTTATAATTCGATAGATGAAGATTGTGATCCTGCAACATTAGACGATGATCTAGACGAGGACGGTTTTGGTATAAGTGATGACTGCGATGACAATAATGCATCTGTGAATCCAGGACTCTCTGAAGTTCCATATAATATGCTTGACGACGATTGTGACGCCAGCACCCTTGATGATGACCTAGATGAGGATGGCTTTGGGAATGATGTGGATTGTGATGATGGCAACGCTGCAATTAACCCTGAGGCCGAAGAAATTCCTAATAACGACATTGATGAAGACTGCGACGGTGTGGATCTGACATCAGGGCTTTTTGATACAGCAGATGGACAAATTTCAATACAACCCAATCCTGTATTGGACTTTTTATTCATAGAAAGTTCGGACGAAGTTCGCGGCTTTGAGATTTATGGTCTTGATGGGCAGCTGAAAATTGCAGGTAGGGCTGTAAATAAGCAAATTGAAGTTAGTGGATTAGCTGCCAGCATGTATGTTCTACGAGTTGAAATTGGACAAAGAAGGGTCATGTATAAGTTTGTCAAGATGTAGGGACATCAGCACGATTTTCTGTTGATTGGTGCACGAATTCAAAAAGACTAGTTGCTGAAAATCTCTTGCAAATTGGTGATCCTAAGAGCACCTTGCTAGCTTATTTTTTGCAATGGATATTCAGAAGAATTACACAGCTTTAATTGCACTAGCGTCAATAGATTCAGGACTATTTAAATGCAAGATGGATCCCAATCTATCACTCAGTTTTTCGAAAAACGAGGTGCTTAGAACATTGTGAGAAAATTTCCGAATTTCAATCGACCCAAATTCATTCTACCAATAAATGGAACGAATGTCAAATTATGACTCTCAATGAAACAAATCTGGTGAAATTTTCCATCAAAGATCTAAAAGCTTTTTAAGGGAGCAAGTGGAGGAGTGAGCAACATATGGCACTTGGCTCTACTTCTGAATATGCTTTACGATTAGGTAAATCTATCTACATGAAGTCTTGGTTTTGCAGTGCAATAAGTGCAAATTTGCTTGCTGTCTGGCCGCATCCACAGAAAGTTGATATCCCCTTTACTTTTGCTCTCGATGATTATCCCTTACAGTCTAACAAATCGGTGACTTTCCCTACCGAAAGCTATGAAGTACATTCCTGGAGGCAAGTCATCAATTCTCACTTCCTGCACTTCCTGTTGTGGTTTAATGGACTTAACCATCTTGCCGTTAACATCAAAGATACGATACGACTTATTTAACATTTTTGAAGGTAGATGAAGATTGATCGTACTTGCAGATACAGTTGGCCGAATACTAATTTGTGTTGTGTTGGAAGACGTGGTAGAGCTCACAGCATTGACCGTAATAGTGATTTCATCACTTGCAGTCTGTCCATCATCATCCTCAGCTACAACTTGTAAGTTATATGTGCCAGCTTTCATATCCTTGAGTTCCAGGTCCATATCAGCACGGTGCCCCCATTCATATGGAGTGACTTTTTCCTCTCTAATGAAATTTCCATCTAGGTAAAACTTCACATTGGCTATTTCACCATTTACATCACCGGCATCTGCAACTACAATAACGCTGTCTCCTTCCTCGTATTCAGTTCCGTCGTCGGGTGTAGCAATCCTCACCGTTGGTGCAGTGACCACATCACCTACTAAGATGGTAATTTCACTTGCATTGGTGCCCTCTTCGTTATCTTCTACGACAGCTCGAAGTGTATAGATCCCCATTTGCATATTTTGCAGCAGGGAATCGTTTGAAAGGCTATCACCCCAGGTAAATGGTAGACTATCAATTACCCTAACCAGTGAATCATTGAGGTATAGTTTGACGTTATCAATGCTTCCATCAGGATCGGAGGCCTCTACATTTACCTCTACATCTTCGCCAACCATGTAAGAAGAAAAGTCGTCGGGAGTTGTAAAATTAATTAGTGGTTTTTCGTTAATTCCTATACAACCTAGGTCACCTACCCAGACTTTGAAATCGTCGAAAAAAGCAAACTCATCGCGCGGAGAGTGCCAAACTGGATCTGTACGGGCACCACCTCTATAAGTGTGCATTACTAGTGCATTTATTTTTAGGTCTTCCTTGCCGGCCTTTCGAATCAGCATATCCTCCTTTCTAAAAACTTCCTCATTATCTACCCACATAACAACCACGCCATCTCTTTCTCCTGGTGTGTTGAGTTTGATGTATTGCACAATGGTATACCATTTGTCTGCTTCCAAGCCAGTAAAGATCCTATATTGGTCTCCGCAGTCATTGGATTCTTGTCTAGGTGTCCCGTCATCTTTTTCGGCAAAATAACTGTATAAGATGAAATATGGCGGAATAGTTTGATCCCTGTTTCGCCGCCACATCAAACGCGCAGAAAACCCATCATCATTGTATCCGCACCCAGAAGGAATGGCCCCCCTTCCTTCTGTTTCACTATTGATTCCTCGTGTAGAGCCCCCAAGCCCAGGAAGTTTTCCACCCGTTGCCCAAAAAAAGTCCGTATCGAACTTCACCTTGTAGGTCAAGTAGGCCTCTTCCACTCCATCAAAGTAAGGATCGAATAGGAAACCTCCAGATCTTCCGCTTGCATCATTTTTCTTGTATTCCGCCCTCAATGTTCCGTCTGATATACGCGTTTCTTGAGGTACATCATCGATCAAATTCCCATCAGCACCAGGAGCATCTATTCCACGATAGCTGCTTGCGGTCCATGGTTTAATTTGATTGTTGAAATCGTCTTTAGCATCTTGAATGGTGTACCTCTTATTTTCCCAGTGGTTAAAGTCCTGATCAATAATTGTGTCGCACTGTGAATGGACTGTTTCTAACCCTAAAAGTGAAACTAAAGCAATGACTAGGATTTGCAGCTTAGTACTTAGAATACTGGTGAATTTCATAGTTTGGAATATTTAATGTTTTTGCACTCGACGATATCTCTATCTTACTCCCATATCAGAATCTATGATCAAAGTAGGTCCAACAAGTAATTGAAACTACTAACTAGTGATAAGGTTTGTATCCTGTACTTTCCTGCGTAAATTCTGTGCGTAAACACCTATAAAAATGAAATTAGCAAGCTTGGACAAAATG
>CAZMYK010000382.1:0-4692 GCA_964570435.1 uncultured Saprospiraceae bacterium
CTTGGTTTTGTGCACAACGACCATGTCTAGTTTCGGAATTACTGTAATGTATTGTCCTCCATATCCACTTGCTGTGTAGGCACCTTCCATATCTGGAATGCCGTAGAAGTTTTCAAACAACCACCACATGTATCCATATGAAAGCTGGATATCGCTTTCAGCATTGGCTCTAATTCTTTCGTTGACTACTTCTACAGGTGTTACAGCACTAGTGCTCTTAGTGATCCACGATTCAGAAACCAATTGCTCTCCATTCCACCTACCCTTGTTCAACATTAATTGGCCGATCTTTGCCATGTCTCGAGTAGAAAGGTAGATGTGATAAGCGGAGTATTGGGATTTCTTTTTTCTGACTGTTCTTTTTTGATTTTTGATGTTCCAGTCTTGGAATCCCAGAGGGATGGCAAGTTGTTTTTCAACTTCTTCATAGACTGAATTGCCTGTTTTCATTTCCAAGATATGACCGGCCACATTGAAGTCCCAGTTGTTATATACAAAATATTCACCAGGTACCTTGGATCCTCTTTTTTTGATATTGGCTTCATCATAGCCACCATTTGCCGGAATGTGGAAGACACCAGACCTTGATGTAATAATGTGGTCGACTTTTGCTTTTTTTTCGATTTCTAGTAAATCGTCATTATCGTCAATTCCTAGGTCGCCGATGGTTTCGCTTAGGTCCACGGTCCCGTCTTGGATGTGTTTGCCATATAGGATGCTGAGAACACTTTTTCGACAAGACGCAAGATAACTTACCTCTGAAAGGTCTCCATATTCATAGACAACTTTACCCTTATGTAGTACCATGAGACCAGTGCTTGCTGTGTTTTCTTGCAGGTGCGTATTAAGTTCAGCGATCTTGCTGGGGATGAAGATCTGCTCCGCTCCACTTCTTCCTTCAGGTATGGCCTTGCCCTCAAAGGCAGCCTTGTGTTGAATGCAACTTGTGATTGTAATGAAGACTAGACAGATCAATGGACCGATTCCTTTAGCATTTAATTGTTTCATTATGTTTGGATTTTATTTTTCACAAACAAAAGGCAATCTGGACTTACTTTCCTCTCAAATCACGTTTTGAGAGGAAATTATTAGCTCTCAACTAGTTTTGAGAGTACTTTTTTCTAAATTCCTTGGGGGAGAGACCTGTTTTCTTTTTGAAAATTCGGTAGAAGCTTGCCTCCGAATTGAATCCACTTTCATAGGCCAGACCCACGAGTGACATATTTTGAAAGTTGGATTGTATGATGTTAAATTTGACTTCTTCAACCCGATATTCATTGATGAGATCTCTAAAGTTTTTTTTGAAGACCTTATTGATGACCGTCGATAATTCCCTTGATGGAAGCCCAAGTTTTGCTGAGAGTTGCTGAATATTGACAGTGGGGTCCAAAAAGATCTTATCATCAACAAGGGCTGTTTCGAGCTGAGCTGCTACTTCTTGTTCACGCTCTGAAGCAAGCTTCAGCTTAGGACTTGGAGGTGCTTTTTTGACTTCACCCTTCAGATGATATTGTGGCTGCTTGTAGCCCACGAAGCCCAAGTAGTAGATCACAAAGGCGATGAAAATATTGATGGACTTCCAGTGAATTTGGGTCTTTTCATTTATTTGGAAGGCTAGATCTAGGGCATGGCTAAAAAAAAGGCAGAGCCCTAGGATAAAGCTAAGAATGAAGATGTTGCGTAACCAGCTGAGGTCTGGATAGCTGCTATCAGAAATATTGTGTTGCAGCCATTTCCTGTACTTTTGTAGCAATTGATGCGAGCGGGGTAGGTAGAAGGCGAACATCACCAAGGCGATGTATTCATCTAAGGTCTTAAGCAGGTTGAAATGTAAATTTCCCGCTATGATTTCTTTTTCAGCTATTATATTGGTTTGGAGACTAGCAACATATATGAAGATGGCTAGGGATTGAGAAATAAAAAAGGGCAGGAAGTGCAAGTAATGCATCTTCTTCCACTGGAATTGTAGATCGAGCAGGTAAACAAGGTAAAAGTAAATCAATGGGCCTATTACGATTTCGGCCGCGTTGGGAAAGAAACGAACGTAGGGTAAATTCCATAGTCCCAAGGTTAACAACAAACTTTTTGCGCTCAAGAAGCAGAAAGCAATAAGACCTAGGGCAAGAAAACGGCTACTCTTGATGTTTTTCTTGCTCGTGAACAAAAGGATACTAGTGATAAGTCCTTGGCTTATTCCTATGATCAGTAGAATGTCGTAGATCGAAAACGCTGTAGGCAAGAATAATTGATTTTTATAATTTAGTAGGCTCCCTAGGCACCTTGAAAGTCGTTACGAATTTAAATAATATGTGTCGGCTTATCTAATTTCGCTAGGTTTCTAGTGTGAGGACTAGCTTACCTTGATTGCTTTTGTGTTTGCTGGTGGGAAGATTTGGCTGTAAGGCGAAAGGCCTTTACCTATGTGGTGCAGAATTTACTTATCGCATGAAAGATAGATGTGCTGTAATTCTGAGGTTCAAGACAATATTGATGATCACAACAAGTTTTTTATAGAGAAAGAACAACAAACGCTACTTATGAGAATTACATGCTTAATCCTTTTTCTAGTATTGGCTTCGATTAAGCCCTTGTCTTCGCAGATTTCCTTTTTGTTTGAAGGAGGAGCGAATTTTGGCAAGGCCCAGGCCAGTGAGAATGAACTATTTAAAAACGAAAATATTGTAGGCTATTATCTAGCGGCCACACCTAAATTTTCTCTGACCAATCGGCTGAGAGCTTTTGGTGAATTCCAATATTCCTTAGAGGGAGCTGAGTCAACATATTTTGAACCTTCTCAAGAAATGCTTTCTTACCGCCAGCATTATATTAGAGCCATTCCGGGACTAGAAATGAAGTTGACAGGGCCTGTCAGTGTTCTTGCAGGGCTAAATGTTGGCTATGCAGCTATTGAACTTTCTGGCAGTAGTACGGGAAGTACGGCGATCAATCCCGAATTTCGTTTCCTGAAGAGACTGGACTATGGATTGCTTACAGGTCTAAATATCAATGTACTAGGCTTAAATATAGCTGTCAAATACAACTACGGATTAAGAGATCTTAATGACATTAATTATACCGACATTAACGGGAACATTATTGAGAATATACAATTGAGAAATAGATTCTTGCAAGTAGGGGTTGGATATGAGTTGGGATTGTAAGTGCGCAGTTGCTAGGTGGCAATGTGATTAGAAATTATGATTTAAGGAAATCAAAAACATTATGAAGTTTTCTCATTTACTTTTTATTAGCATTTGGTTTGGCTTGTTTACAAGTCTAATTTCCAAGGGAAAGGAGCCCAAGACGCAAGTTGAATCTGCCTTCCAGAGCATCTTAGATTCTGCTGATCTAAATGGTGCGATTCTGATCCTTGATGATGATTCAGAAATTTTCTATTCCAATAATTTTGAACGAGCAAGAACTGCTTACATTCCGGCTTCGACCTTTAAAATTCCTAATACCCTTATTGCCTTGGAAGAAGGCATCGTAGAAAATGAAAATGCCATTCTAGCGTGGGATGGGGAGGTCAGGGGAATCGACAATTGGAACCAAGACCTGACCTTAAAACAAGCCTTTCACTACTCTTGTGTTCCGTGCTACCAAGAAATTGCGAGATCGGTAGGTCCAGAAAAAATGAACGACTACGTTTCGAAGTTGGGTTTTGGTGAGATGGATATTAGTGGGTCAAACATCGACGAATTCTGGCTACTAGGGAAGTCAAAAATTTCGCCCTTCAATCAAATCGATTTTCTACAACGGTACCGGTATTCTGAGCTAGGCATTAGCAAGCGGACAGAGGGCATAGCAAAAAAACTGATGGTGAGTGAGGAAGGAGATGGGTATAAGATCATTTCTAAGACAGGCTGGAGTAGCAGTGGGGTTTGGTGGTATGTAGGGTATGTGGTGAAAGGCAGTCAGTCCTTTTTCTTTGCTACGAACGTGGATTATAATGCTGAAGTTGATCCTGGGATGAGGATCGAAGTGACGAAGAAGGCACTGCAACATTTAGAGATACTTCCTGCTTTGAGACCCTAGGCCATTAGAGGCTAAGCGAGACAGATGCTAGTATTTGATCGCTTCTTAGAGTATATTAGCGAAGCATTAAGAATCATCAAGAACCCAATTAGTGACGAATTCAAGTAAATTTTATACTCTCAGGGAATCCTCTGAGTCGGAAGTTTGTGGAGTTTTTCCTCAAGTTCAAAACTTGGACATGGGACATCGAGACAACCAAGTCAACTATCAAGACGATTGGTGGTTAAAATATGGTCCTAGTTATTTGACTTTCAAACACAATCTAAGTGGTAGGGCAAAATGTACGGATTTCTTGTCCACCAGTTTTTTACTTTGGCAGTTTCTGTTGTTTAGCGAGCGATTTGAGAAGATGTTGCTTAGTCCAAAGTTTGAAATAGGGAAGTCCAGATTTTTTGAGTCCAAGGTCAGACTAAGCAAGGACAAAAAGCCTATGTAGTGACTGATCTTGAAATCGTAGGTAATGATGTGATTGATTTTAGTAAGTCTGAAGTTCATAAGACGTCTATGCTCGGATTTAGCAAGGGACGTTTAGAAATCCGGTCTTTGGCCGACTATCAATCGGCGCTGGCTCAATATGAAAAGATTGGCCTTGGATTTCGGAGGTTGATCTTGAACGGTGAGAAAATTAAGCTTGATTGTTTTATGCTAGATGCTACT
>CAZMYK010000383.1:0-4690 GCA_964570435.1 uncultured Saprospiraceae bacterium
TAATACCAGCATTAACACCTAATTTATTGAATTGCAAGTTGAAATCTGCGTAAGTAATTGAGTTCAAGCTAGATTTTTACCTATCTTATGTTTGAATCATTCAAAGTCAAACTATGCAAAAATTGAACCTCCTCCTCTTTCTTCTACTATCTATTTGGCAAGTCGATGCACAAGAAAAACTAGGTCCAGAAATTTCGGGTGAACTTAAGAAATGGCATAAGATCACCTTCACCTTTGATGGTCCTGAAGTGGACGAAAAGGATGTGGTCAATCCCTTTCTGCACTATAGATTAGAAGTTACCTTTTCTAATAAGGGGAGGTCGTATCGAGTGCCTGGATATTTTGCAGGAGATGGTAATGCAGCTGAAACTTCTGCCACAAAGGGACACAAATGGAGGGTTCATTTTTCAGCAGATGAGGTAGGAGATTGGAACTACCAAGTCTCCTTTAGAACGGGACCTAATATTGCAGTCACAGAAGGAATTTCAAAAGGAAGTTCAGGAGGCTACATGGATGGCATGCACGGTAGTTTTAACGTTCTTTCTACTGACAAGTCAGGTATTGACCTAAGAGCTAAAGGAAGGTTAAGTTTTGTAGGTAAGACCTATTTGCAATTCGCGGAAACAAAGAAATACTTCCTAAAAGCAGGAGCAGATGCTCCTGAAAATCTTCTTGCATACAAGGACTTTGATGGCAACTTCAAGGAAGATGGGTATAAAGATCAACTGATCAAAAGTTGGGAAGCCCATGTCAAGGACTGGAAAGACGGGGATCCTTCTTGGCAAAATGGCAAAGGTAAGGGCCTTATTGGTGCCCTTAACTACTTGGCTTCAAAAGGAATGAATGCCATTTCTTTTCTTCCAATGAACATCCAGGGGGATGACAGAAATGTCTTTCCTTACGTGGACTACCATGACTATTCACGGATGGATGTATCTAAACTTGATCAATGGGAGATCTTGTTTGAGCATGCAGACAAGATGGGTATCTTTCTTCATTTCAAGACCTCTGAATGCGAAAACCAAACACTGCTAGATCAAGGAGACTTAGGGGTGCATAGAAAACTGTATTACAGGGAATTGATCGCCAGATTTTCCCACCACCTAGCGCTTAATTGGAATATTGGGGAAGAAAATGGAAAGTGGGACTTTCCGAACTGGGAAAACTCCTACCAAACGACAAGCCAGAGACTTTCAAGCGCGCAGTACTTTCATGAAAACGATCCGTATCAACACCATATTGTCATCCACAACGGTCAGAAATTCTATGACCTCTTGGGTCCTGAATCAAAATATACTGGGCTATCAATTCAGACCAATCGTGCAGACTTTGGGAATGTCCATGGTAGTGTTCTAAAGTGGCGAAGAGTAGCTAAGGACGCCGGAAAGGTCTGGGCAAACGCCGTGGATGAACCTGGGGATCATAAATACAGTTTGGTGCCTGATGCCATAAACCCCAATCACGACAATGCAAGACAGAATGCCCTCTGGGGTGCATTAATGGCCGGTGCTTGGGGCATCGAATGGTACTTTGGATATGAACACGAACACTCAGACTTGACCTGCGAAGACTGGCGCACTAGGGACAAGATGTGGGACCAAAGCAGATATGCCCTAGAGTTTTTTAACGACTTCGGAATCAACTTTTGGGAGATGGAACCTAATGATAAATTGACTGAGGATCCGAATGACTATGTTCTCATGAAAGAAAATGAGATCTACCTGGTTTATCAAAAACTTGGAGCAAAAATGAACAAGCCTTTTAAATTGGCCAATGGCACCTACAACATCGCCTACTATAATCCAAGAACAGGTCTGAAAGCTCCTCCCAAATTGACTACTGTGAACAACGGAACGTTGACCTTAGAAAATCCACCTGAGGATATTGAAAAAGACTGGGCAATAAGCATTTATAGAACTCAATAAAAGCCACTATATTGGGCCGTAGTAGATAAATGCGATGCTCGAAATCATTGTTTCAATCCTATATTTTTCAAATAAGGTTTTTCTTTTTTTTGAAAAGAAGACAGGATGGGTTTTGGGTATTATGGCCTCAGGATTAGCAGTTTTTTACTTTTATTTCTTGTCCTTTTACATGCTGCTTTCTCTTGAATTTGCCTGCCTTACGGTCATGATTTTCGGGCTATTTGGATCGAATCGTTATAAAAACTTCAGCTATATAGTTTATGGAATTGTAACCATTGTGATGCTCTACCTTTTATTTAATATTGAAGAAAGTGGCTTCTTAGAATTTACAACATCTGTTCTTTTTATCTTGGCCTTTCTTTTTTTGGCAAAAGACAAGTGGAAGATAGGTTGGGGCTTTCTTGCACTGGCTCATAGTCTAATGCTGATCATCTTAAAGGGTAGTGGTCAAATATTTTTTGCGACAATGCAGGGATTATCCGTTCTCGTATGCATTCTGGCACTCTTAAAACCAATTCTCTGGAAAGGTGAGAAACAACTGGAGACCTAATTTAGATATTAGAGAACGCCCAAGTCTTGTCATCCCTGAACTTTGAAAAAAACTTGGGATACTTGAGTGCGCTATGAATTACCACAATTTTTATGCCTAGCAAGTCATCAAGTACACACCAATGCGACCTATTTAAAATTCTATTTCTTCAACAGACTTCCGAATATCTTCAAGCAATTCTTCCATTTCGGCCCCTACTTTTTCACCTTCGACTTCACTGTTCTCGCTTGCCTTTTCTTTGATTTTCTCTACCGCTTCCTTAAGACGTTCTTGCTTTTCTTCAAGTTTGCGCAAGTCAATTGCAGAAACCTTGTCTTTGACGGAATTAATCAAGTCCGTGAACTTATCAACTGCCTTATCATACTTCCCTTCATCGAATTTTTCTCTTTCTGAAACCACCAAGGCTTTAATATCAGCGCCTAGATCCTTAACCTTACCAACAATCTTCTCAGCTTGCTCTTGCTCTTTTTCATCTCCAAAAAAGTAATTGTAGCCAATGATGACCACAGCAGCAAGTAGGACAATTTTGATCAATGATTTCATTACGTATGATTTTAAAGTTGATAAATAAAGTGCTTCACTCTGTTTTTTCTGATGGACGCACCTAGGATGATCTAATATCTAAAGTATCCAAAGCACTTGATAAATTCCCAAATGAAACTGCTTTTCGACAGACTTTATTATTGCATCTACGAATCAAGTCTACCTAAATGTTTATTTTTGCACTTCGAAAAAAGACAGAAATACGATCTTATGATATATCAATCGGCAGAGATAGAGCAAAAGTGGAAGAAATACTGGTCAGAAAATAGCATCTACCAGGTAGCCATAGACAAGGACAAACCCAAATTCTACGTCCTCGATATGTTTCCATATCCTTCTGGGTCAGGACTCCATGTAGGACATCCCTTGGGATATATTGCTTCAGATATATATACTCGCTACAAAAGAATGAATGGCTTCAATGTTTTGCATCCAATGGGTTATGATGCATTTGGGCTACCTGCTGAACAGTATGCTATTCAGACAGGTGTTCATCCAGCTGATTCAACCGATGAAAACATAGGACGATATAGAGCACAGCTAGACAATATTGGATTCAGTTTTGACTGGAACAGGCAGGTTAAGACTTCAGATCCTTCTTACTACAAGTGGACGCAATGGATTTTCCTACAACTTTTTGATCATTATTACAATGAAACACTAGATAAGGCTTGTCCTATTTCTGATCTTATCGCGTCATTCGAGAAGGATGGCTGCACTAGTCTAGATCATCCTTTCACTGCTGCAGATTGGCAGGCAATGGATGACAAGAAAAAGGAAGATATCCTCATGAACTATCGACTGGCTTACAGAAAAACAGGCTATGTCAACTGGTGTGAGGCCCTAGGGACCGTCCTCGCAAATGACGAAGTAAAGGATGGCGTTTCTGAAAGAGGGGGGCATCCTGTAGAGCAGAGAGCGATGATGCAATGGTCTCTCAGAATTACAGCCTACGCCGAAAGACTACTTTCAGGTCTAGACAAGGTAGAGTGGTCTTCAGCCCTCGTTGCAATGCAGAACAATTGGATAGGCAGGTCGGAAGGAGCACAAGTCTTTTTTGATATTGTGGGCCATCCAGACCAACTTGAGATCTTTACAACTCGCCCAGACACGATCTACGGGGCCACCTATATGGTGCTAGCACCTGAATTAGAGCTCGTGCAAGAACTAACTACAGACGCTCAAAGTGATGAAATCAATGCCTATCTTGACTATGTCAAATCTAGGTCTGACCTAGACAGGATGTCTGAAAGCAAGACCGTCACTGGTGCATTTACTGGGGCTTATGCAATCAATCCATTTACAAACGAAGAAATTCCAATATGGATTGGTGAATACGTTTTGAAGGATTATGGCACTGGTGCAATAATGGCTGTACCGAGCGACGATGAAAGAGACAAGGCCTTTGCCACTAAGTTTGGCTTACAAATCATAGATGTAGTAGACAAGAGTGGACATCCAGGTGCAACACTCCACGACAAGGTTGGAAAAATCATCAATTCAGACTTCCTGACCGGAATGCAGGTTCCTGAAGCCATTCAGAAAATGTTTGAAGAAATTGAGTCAAGGGGCATTGGGGCCAAGAAAATTAACTACAAACTTCGCGATGCTAATTTTAGCAGGCAAAGGTACTGGGGCGAACCCTTCCCGATCAAGTATGACAAGACTGGAC